>NZ_JBIMSN010000024.1:0-49601 GCF_043944905.1 Antrihabitans spumae | reverse complement strand
TCAGCAGCATCAACATCGACTGTGACGACATCGTCTGCATCCTCAACGACGGGCAACAACCGACGGCAGCGCTTCCCTCCACGCAAGCCCATCTGTGCACCGCTCACTCCTGGATCCCAATTGCGGCAGTGAGACCCGGCGTCGCCCACACTACGAAACTTGTTTGCCAAGCTCTACGTGTCACAAGCCCTTGACGGGCAACTCCACGCGACATGCACTACGAGGGGCAATCCACTGGTCCTTCACCTTGGCGATGAACAGGGTATCGAACAACGACTCTTCCGGTCATCAACGCGCTGCTGCTGGCTGTGGGAAATGGCGATGTACGAGCTGACCGAGATCGCAGCGTCCGCATGCAAAGTGTCCCATTCGGGACAGCGACCGGTAGTCCCAGATTTCGCTCGTTGCGTATTCGATTCAGCGTCCCGCGCACTCGAACCGCACCTCCCGGCGCACGGGTTATGACACAGCGCCTGGCGTCTCAATCGCGGGGAATCGACAACCCGGTCCCGTCTGATTTTTGGGGAAGCAGCGATGCATCAACTCCGTCCTACCCGCGACTCGTAGGGGAGTGTTGTGCAGATGGCGAATCCTCCAGAACTGTTCTCCGCCCCTGACTGCTCCGGAGAGCTACCTAGTCGAACAAGTTGTGTTCCACGTGAAACAACTCCTGCCGACCACTAATCACATCGAAGTAATTTCTGGCCGAGACAAGACGGACCGTACGACCAAGAAGTCAGAATTTCTCGTCGATGTGGGCGCACACCTGACCAACAGGTCCGAGGAGTCACGTGACACGAGGCACGAAAGGATCCGTCGCCGCTCGTTCTCCCGAAGCGGTCATCGATCGGGGGTTCTGTCACTGCCTGTAAATCGGCTCGACCTCATCGAAACCACTCGCGCAACAAGAGGACAGAACCACACTCACGGCTCTACCTCCGGTGCGATCAACTCGAGAACACACCACTCCTGCGCCCGTGACGACGACGCCCCTACTTGTGCCGCTTCGCGATTCGTACCGCGCGCACGACGATCGTCGGTGTTTCGAGGAACGTCGATCCGCACTCGACGACGTCGATGGCACCGGCGCCGAGTCGGGTGAGCGCAGCGCGATCCCGTGTGATCTCCTCAGCCGCGCTGGACCCCTTCATCGCGAGCATGCGTCCATTCTCGTGAACGAGGGGGAGTGACCACTTGGACAGCTTCTCGAGCGGAGCAACTGCGCGTGATGTGGCGACGTCGGCACCACCAACTTCATGCACAACGCCGGCTTGCTCTGCGCGGCCGCGGACCACGGTGATGTCGAGGCCGGCGGCTTCGACGAACTCGCCGAGGAATCGAGTGCGGCGCAGCAGTGGCTCGACCAGAGCAACCCGGAGATCTGGACGAGCGATCGCAAGCGGGATCCCAGGCAGTCCGGCACCGCTGCCGATGTCGACTACGGATTCCCCTTCGGCAATCAATTCGCCGATGACGGCGCAATTGAGGATGTGCCGTTCCCACAGTCTCGGCACTTCTCGTGGGCCGATGAGTCCGCGCTCTACGCCGTCGGTAGACAGTGCCTGCCAATACGCGATTGCCAGTTCGATGCGATCACCGAAAATTCGATGTGCCGCGGGGGGTGGCTCGATCGTCTCGCTGTCATTGCGTTCCACGTGAAACATCCTCCACTGCGACTAGCGACGGAACAACATCGATGTAATTCAGCTCGCAAACAAACAGGGCCTCCGGTCGACGACCGAAGGCCCTGCTGCTTGTCTATCCGATCATTGCCGGACGACCACTACTCGCCTGGAGGGCTCCGCGCCCTCACTCTCACTGGACACACCGTCGATGCCAGCCACGGCGTCGTGCACGATCTTGCGCTCGAACGGCGTCATCGGGTTCAACGCCTCACGTTCGCCGGACTCGAGGACACGTTGCGCGGCATCGCGACCCAGTGTCGTCAGCTCTGCTCGCCGACCCGCACGCCAACCAGCCACGTCGAGCATCAACCGGCTTCGCTCGCCTGTGGACTGCTGCACGGCAAGACGAGTCAACTCCTGCAAGGCATCGAGCACCTCGCCCTTACGGCCGACCAACTTCGACAGGTCCTTGCCGCCGTCGATACTCACGATGGCGCGATCACCTTCGACGTCGAGATCGATGTCGCCGTCGAAGTCGAGTACGTCGAGCAACTGCTCGAGGTAGTCGCCTGCGATCTCGCCTTCTTCGATCAGGTAGTCGTCGGACTCCCCAGAATCCTTGCCAAGCTCTACATCTACCTCTGTGGTGGTGGCGACGTCCGTCACTGCAACGCTGCCCTCGTCGGTTCCGTTTCCGGAATCAGTTCCCATTGTGGTTTCCGTTTCCTCTTCTTCCCGCGTCTTTTCCGTCAGCATCCTGCTCAGCTTCGCTTTCGCTTGTTCGACCTACCACGATTGCCCGACCGCGCTCCGGAAGGTCTGCGCTGTTGACTGGTGCCCCTGTTGGGCCTCTTCTGGGCTTGCTTCACGGGCTGTTTCGGCTTCTGACCGGGCTTCGGTGTCGACGGAGTTTCGTCGTCCTCGATGTCGCTGTCGTCGAGTGAGGACCCCTTCGTCAGCTCGACTGCTCCACCCTTGGCCTTCATGGGTTTGGCACCCGGCTTCGGTGCATTCTGTGTCCGTCGCTCGAGGACCTCTTGCTTCTTGGCCTCTTCTTCTTTGTCGATCTTGCGGAACACCAGGTGCTGCTGACCGTAGGTCCAGATGTTGTTGGCAACCCAGTACAGCAGGATGGCGATCGGCAGGAACACACCGAACACGAGCACACCAAGGGGGAACACCCACAGGGCCAACTTGTTCATGATCGCGGCTTGCGGGTTGGCTGCGGCTGCTTCGCTCTGCCTGGCGACCGACGCACGAGCGTTGAAGTGCGTCGCGAGGCTCGCAATGATCATCAACGGGATGGCGACGAGTGCAAGACCCACAGTCGAGGGGAGCCCGAGGCCGAGGTTCTCGTTGACGAAGCCGATCAGCTCGGTTTCCGGTGCGGTGACCGCAGCCGAAATCGGTGCGCCGAACAGACGCGCATCGAGGAACGAGTTGACGTCTGCAACATCGAACACATAGTTGTTCAGCGTTCTGTTGGTCGCCGGATCGAGGCCGAGTTGACCCATTCCGTGACCGGTCCGGTTGAACGAACGCAGCACGTGATAGAGACCGATGAACACCGGCGCCTGCGCAAGAACCGGCAGGCAACCCATGATCGGGTTGAAGCCGTGTTCCTTCTGCAGCTTCTGCAGTTCGAGGGCCTGACGCTGGCGGTCACCCGCGTACTTCTTCTGCAATGCCTTGATCTGGGGCTGCAGTTCCTGCATCTGGCGTGTGGTGCGCACCTGCTTGACGAAGGGCTTGTACAGCAGCAGTCGCAACGTGAACACGAGGAACACAACCGAGAGCGCCCACGCAATTCCGTTGGCCGGCCCGAGGAACGGGATGGCCCCGAACACCTTGTGCCAGAACCACAAAATCGCGGCGACCGGGTAGTAGATGAAGTCGAGCACGGCTCTATGTACTCCTCTGTTGATTCACACTCGGCATCGAGTGGTGCTTCGTATCGGTCTTGTGGTCGCGGCGGCCGTTGCGCTGCGGAACCGGGTCCCACCCACCAGGGTGCCAGGGCGCGCATTTAGCCAATCGAACGACCGTCAAAGCGAGACCCCGAACGACACCCCATTCGCGCAACGAGTCGACTGCGTACTCGCTACAGGTTGGGGTGAATCGACAGGTCGGCATGCGAGTGGGGGACACATAGGTCCGGTACAGCTCGACGAGAAAAACGAGCGACCGAACGGGGGCGTTCCTGACGAACGCGACAGTGGTCTGCAATCGTTGCGCGATCATCGCCGAGTGTTTTCGGCGGGGGGCGTCTGACGCTGACGAATTTTCGCCAGGCCGGCGCGAAGTTGGCGTTCGAGATCCGCAGACGACGCAGACGCAGCGGACGGTAATGCACGAACGACGACGTCGACACTGAGGTCGACGTCGTCGATCAAGCTGTGAAAGCTGTGTCGCAGGCGACGCGCAACACGATGACGTGTGACGGCGTTGCCGACGGTCTTGCTCACGATCAAACCCATTCGGAGTCCACCGACGCCGAGAACAGGTTCGGAGGTCGCATCATCGGCAGCACGGTCCCTGTCGAATATATGCACGACGAGGTCACGCCTCCCGATTCGATGGCCGCGGCGCACCGTCCGGGAGAAGTCTGCGTGGTGATGCAACCGATGTGGCTCAGGCAACACCCGAGCGTCCGAACCCGAAGGTATCGATCAGGCGGTCAGTGTGTCGCGGCCCTTACGGCGACGCGCAGAAACGATTGCGCGGCCCGCACGGGTCCGCATCCGGAGACGGAAGCCGTGAACACGCGCGCGGCGTCGGTTGTTCGGCTGGAACGTCCGCTTGCCCTTGGCCACGGTGAACACTCCTCGAAAATCGTAGGCACCCTCGTGGTGCCCAATGGGGGACTTGCAAATCTGGTGGTAAAACATCTTTGGTCCAACACTGGTGATGCAACGCAAGCAACGGCCGATCCGAGGATCGTGAACCGAGCAAGCCCAGCCAGCACGAAGCGGCCACCTCACCAGCGGGTGACTGTACGAGGGTAATCGGGTCGCCCGGGTCGGGTCAAACTCGCTGCACCCGGATTCCACAGGTTCAACACCTCGACCAGGCGTACTTAGGGTGCGCTTAGCATAGAGCGTCCGCATAAGGCCTGGTGAGGACGATTTGTTCCAGGTCGTAGGAGACCCAAGTAACATCCCTGTGTTTCTCCACATCTGTGGATAATTGTGTGGAGACAGCACCGGGGTGGCATATTCGTATCCCTACGTGGCGCGGTTCGGGGTCGCTCCACACCGGGGTTCGGTGCAGTCGTACCCAAGCCTCATCGAATCTCCACAAGAGGAGGCACCCGTCTTGAACGACGACCAAAATGCACTCGCAGCGGTATGGCCGGACGTGGTTGCAGCGCTCAACAGTGGTTCGGACGGATCGACCACTCCTCTGACGAATGCGCACAAAGCCTGGCTCGCGTTGGTCAAACCATTGACGCTGACGCAGGGATTCGCGCTGCTGTCCGTCCCGTCGTCTTTCGCACAGGAAGCTATCGAGCGCGACCTCCGCGAACCGATCTTGCAGTCCCTCGGACGCCATCTCGGCATCCAGGTCGAAGGCCTCGGCGTCCGTATCGCCGCAGCCGAAGCAGCCTCCGAAACGCC
The DNA here is from genome assembly GCF_043944905.1 of Antrihabitans spumae. Taxonomy (NCBI): domain Bacteria; kingdom Bacillati; phylum Actinomycetota; class Actinomycetes; order Mycobacteriales; family Nocardiaceae; genus Antrihabitans; species Antrihabitans spumae. Next base: position 44,359 of record NZ_JBIMSN010000024.1, on the reverse strand, counting down.
TGAAATTGCGATGGACCCACCCCACCCTGGTCCGGAGCCACGCAACCGGACTCGCTCCGGACCCGAGCGAATGACCCACGACATCGACGACGACATGTCGAACGAAACCGATTTTCGGCGACGCAGGCTCACCGGAGCGAACGGCAGTTCGACGTTCGACGAGATCGACGACGAGCGAGAGGCGATCGCGAGCATCCAGAGTTCGTGGCCGTCCTACTTCACCAAGCCGGCCGATGCGCCGTCGTCGTCCTCGGGTACGAACAGCCTCAACTCGAAGTACACGTTCGACACCTTCGTGATCGGCGCATCCAACCGCTTCGCCCACGCCGCGGCCGTTGCAATCGCCGAGGCTCCGGCACGGGCTTACAACCCACTGTTCGTTTGGGGAGCCTCGGGCCTCGGGAAGACACACCTGCTGCACGCGGCCGGTCAGTACGCGCAGCGCTTGTTCCCGGGCATGCGCGTCAAGTACGTCTCGACCGAAGAGTTCACCAACGACTTCATCAACAGTCTCCGTGACGACCGCAAGGTCGCGTTCAAACGCCGGTACCGCGAGACCGACGTACTGCTCGTCGACGACATCCAATTCATCGAGGGCAAGGAAGGTATCCAGGAAGAGTTCTTCCACACCTTCAACACACTCCACAACGCGAACAAGCAGATCGTCGTCTCCTCCGACCGGCCGCCGAAACAGCTGACGACTCTCGAGGAACGTCTGCGGACCCGATTCGAGTGGGGTCTCATCACCGACGTGCAACCTCCGGAGCTCGAAACCCGGATCGCGATCCTTCGTAAGAAGGCCCGCATGGATCGGCTCGATGTTCCCCACGATGTGCTCGAGTTGATCGCAAGCAGGATCGAACGCAACATCCGTGAGTTGGAGGGCGCACTCATCCGTGTGACGGCGTTCGCGTCGCTCAACGGTCAGCCGCTGGACCTCACTCTCGCCGAGATCGTCCTGCGCGATCTGATGCCCGATACGGCGACGTTGGAGATCAATGCGGCGACGATCATGGCCGTCACCGCCGAGTACTTCACGATTTCGATCGACGACCTCTGCGGGCCAGGAAAAGCCAGGCCATTGGCCCAGGCCAGGCAGATCGCGATGTATCTGTGCCGTGAGCTGACCGATCTGTCACTACCCAAGATCGGCCAGACATTCGGACGTGACCACACGACCGTCATGTACGCGGAAAAGAAGATCAAGAAGGAAATGACCGAGCGTAGGAAGGTATACGACCAGGTCCAGGAGCTGACGGCACGTATCAAGCAACGGTCGAAGCGCTAGGTCCCGTCGTCGATTCACTGATGTTCGGACAACTTTCGGCGGTACCCGCAACACCGGGTGCCGCCGTTTTTTGTCCTGATTCAGGTCTCCGATTCCAACAAAATGAAACAACTCACACCTGTGGATAACTTTGTGAGTAATCCCAAAAGCCTGGGGATGAACTTGGGAGAGATGTCGACAAACTCGAGCCGTCCCCAACCGCCCACGTTGGTCCTCGAGCTTGTCCCGAGTCCATCCCCAGGTCGCCACGCTTGGCCACCTGCGACTTCGGTCTTGCTCCACAGATTCCACAGGACCTAATACTGTTGTTGTTCTAGTCCTCTAATTAACTCTTTAAAAACAGGTGTTGGGGACGAAGGGTCGAACGGCACCTTCGAGAGATCGTGAGCGTCGATGTTCGGCTTTCAAGTTGGAGTCGGAGCGCATAGCGTGTCTGTCGGCGTCGTGTGTCAGACTTCGACGACGTTGGAACCCCAACCGACCGAGAGGAAAAGCCGGGCGATGGAGCTTGCGAGCATTAAGTTTCGAGTCGCTCGAGAAGACTTTGCCGATTCTGTCGCCTGGGTTGCCCGCAGCCTTCCTTCCCGGCCGCCGGTTCCTGTACTCGGCGGCGTGTTGCTCGCGACCTCAGAGGACGGCCTGACCGTCTCCGGGTTCGACTACGAGGTCTCTGCGCAGATGCGTATCTCGGCCGAGGTTGCCGGTCATGGCGAGGTGCTCGTGTCAGGCCGACTCCTTGCCGACATCACCAAGTCGCTCCCCGGCAAGCCTGTCGATGTGACCGTCGACGGCACCCGCGTCCTGATTGCGTGCGGCAGTGCCAAGTTCTCTCTCCCGACGATGCCTGTCGAGGACTATCCACAGCTTCCCGAACTGCCCGGCAAGACCGGCTCGTTGTCGGTCGACTCGTTCTCCGAGGCGGTCGGCCAGGTTGCTGTTGCAGCCGGCAAGGACGACACGTTGCCGATGCTGACGGGTATTCGCGTCGAGATCGAAGGCGACAAGGTTGTGCTCGCAGCCACCGACCGTTTTCGTCTCGCAGTGCGCCACGTCGATTGGGAACCCGCCAAGGCCGAGGTCAAGGCTGCGGTGTTGATACCTGCGAAGACGCTGTCGGAATCCGCGAAAACCCTTGTCGGACCACTTGATTCGCGCGTCGAGCTGTCGCTCGGTGGCGGTTCGACCGTCGGCTCCGAAGGCTTGCTCGGCATCGTGACCTCGGGTCGACGGACGACGACGCGGCTGCTCGACGCAGAATTCCCGAAGTTCAGGCAGCTGCTGCCGAAGGAACACACTTCGATGGCGACTCTCGATGTCGCACCACTCATCGAAGCCATCAAGCGTGTTGCACTAGTCGCCGACCGCGGTGCTCAGGTTCGGCTCGAGTTCTCCGACGAGGGATTGTTGTTGTCCGCCGGCGGGGAAGACGCCGGTCGTGCGGAAGAAGCGCTGGAGGCCGAGTTCAGGGGTACCGCGCTCACCATCGCGTTCAACCCCGGCTACCTGATCGACGGTCTCGGTTCGCTGCACAGCGATCGGGTGTCGTTCGGTTTCACGACACCGAGCAGGCCAGCGGTGCTGCGTCCCGCGTCGGACGAAGAGCCCGAAGCAGCTGCCTCGGGTAGCTTCACCGCGCCGGAGAGCGACTACACGTATCTGTTGATGCCGGTCCGCTTGCCGGGCTGACGGGTGTACGTCAGAGCCCTGTCGTTGCACGATTTTCGCTCGTGGGACAAGGTCAGCATCGAACTTGAACCAGGACGGACCGTTTTTCTCGGCTCCAACGGCAACGGCAAGACGAACTTGCTCGAGGCGTTGGGTTACCTGTCGACACTCTCGTCGCATCGGGTTGCCTCCGAGGCGCCGCTGGTCCGCACCGGAATGTCGAAGTCGCTGATCGGCGCCACCGTCGTCAATCTCGGTCGCGAGTTGACCATCGACGTCGAACTGAATCAGGGGCTCGCAAACCGCGCGCGGATCAATAAAAGTCCAGCCCGTCGCACCCGTGAGATTCTGGGAATCCTGCGAACGGTGCTCTTTTCGCCGGAAGATCTCGCGCTCGTCCGCGGTGATCCGGGCGAACGCCGTCGGTTCCTCGATGAGCTGAGTACAACTCGACTGCCACGTCTGGCTGCCGTCCGTGCCGACTACGACCGTGTGTTGCGGCAACGATCCGCACTGTTGAAAACCGCTGCCCGTTCGCGCCGTGCCGACCTCGGAACGCTGGATGTCTGGGATGGTCACCTCGCAGCGCACGGCTCGATCCTCGTTGCGGAGCGGTTGAAGCTGGTCCACGAGTTGGCGCCGTACCTCGTCGAGGCCTACCGGTCGATCGCGCCGGAATCACGGCCGTCGAGTGTGCGCTACAAAAGCAGTCTCGGCGCTTCGTTGCCGCCGGAGTTTCTCGACATCGCGCGAGCACCGGTCCGAGACGATGCCGAGGTACTCGAAGCTGTCTTTCTGCAGGAACTGGCGACCGTGCGGTCGAAGGAGATCGAACGCGGCGTGTGTCTCGTCGGACCACATCGTGACGATCTCGAGCTGCATCTCGGCACCGAGCCGGCGAAAGGTTTTGCCAGCCACGGTGAATCCTGGTCGTATGCATTGTCTTTGCGGCTGGCGTCCTACGAGTTGCTACGCGCCGATGGTTCCGATCCCGTCTTGATGCTCGACGACGTATTTGCGGAGCTGGATCGGCGACGTCGGTCGGCGCTCGCGTCGGTCGCCGCTGATGCGGAGCAGGTTCTCATCACAGCGGCTGTCGGAGACGATGTTCCTGCTGAACTGAAGGCCGACATCGTGGAAGTATCGACGGAGCAAACCGATCTCGGTCGGGTATCGCGAGTGGTCTGCGGGTCGTGAGTCCTTTAGGAGGGCGGAACCTCCGAAAGGACTCACGAGCGGCGGAGCCGCCTAAGGAGTAGGTATGGGACCGAACGAGGACGCTGGACCACCAGCCGAACCGACCGGTGAAAAGCCGGAACTACGCGGTATCGACCTCGCGCGTCGAGCGCTGGAGGATGCTCGCGCCGCCGCCCGGGCGAGCGGTAAGGCTGTAGGTCAGGGGCGTGCATCGCCGAAGTCGGGTCAGGGCCGGTACCGACCCGGGCGAAAGCGGGGCTGGTCCGGATCCGGACCCGACGACCGCGATCCGCAAGCCTTCGGCTCGTTGACGGGATCGATAGCCAAGTCTCGTGGCTGGTCGGGCAAGGTCGCCGAGGGAACGGTGTTCGGTCGGTGGCCGCAGGTTGTCGGCGAAGACATCGCATCGCACGCGGAGCCGACCACCTTGAAGGATGGCGTGCTCAGCATCGCCGCCGAGTCGACTGCGTGGGCAACGCAGCTTCGGATGATGCAGGGACAGATACTTGCGAAGATCAATGCTGCGGTCGGGCACGGGTCGGTGACGTCGTTGCGGATCACGGGACCGGTTGCGCCCAGTTGGCGCAAGGGTGAGCGTCATGTCAAAGGCCGCGGTCCCCGCGATACCTACGGCTAGCCCCAAATAGGCCCGCTGACCAGCGAGTTGTCAGATACTGGCAGTACGCGCTACTCCCTGTTACATTAAGTTTTCACTTATTGCCTAGGAGTAGTCGAAATGTCAACGGAGACACTTCACCTTGCGGAACCCGAAAATCTGGTGCTCCAGCCGCGCCAGGTCGCGTTCGACTGGGCAAACGTCCCGATGCACTACATCCCGGGCGATCCCGTCGCAACGCACACGATCAACGTGCTGCATCTGCTGCTTCCCGAAGGGGAAGATTGGTTCGTCGCGACGTTCAAAGAGGCCCTGCCTTTCATCGACGACGAAAAACTGCGCGACGACGTCATCGGGTTCATCGGACAGGAATCGATGCATGCAGGCGCTCACACCGGTGTGCTCGATCACCTGGCGAGCAACGGAATCGACCCGACTCCGTTCACTGACCAGCTGCATTGGCTTTTCGACAAGTTGCTCGGCCCGCGTCCGATCACGGGTCTCAAAGAGCAGAACTACCTGGTCGAACGACTTGCGCTGATCGCCGCGATCGAACACATCACCGCATTCCTCGGCGATTGGGTCCTCAACGCCGAAGGACTCGACCGCGCCCACATGCACCCGACGATGATCGATCTGCTGCGCTGGCACGGCGCCGAAGAGGTCGAGCATCGTGCTGTCGCCTACGACGTACTGATGTATTTCGACAAGCGCTACATTCGCCGCGCGCGGACGCAAGCTCTGATCATTCCGGTGATCATCTACCTGTGGATTCGTGGCGTGCGATTCCTGATGGCGAACGATCCGGCGCTCGCACCGCAGAGCAACCACCGGCGTAAACCGCACTGGTCCGACTACTTCCATGCCGCTCGTCGCGGAGTTTTGCCGAATCCGGCGACGTTGCTGCTGCGTATGTCGACCTACTTTCTGCCCGGTTACCACCCGAGCAAGGAAGGGTCCACTGCTCAGGCAGTGGCATATCTGGCAAGTTCACCCGCCGCACGAGCGGCGAGCTGATGACGCTGCTCGACAACATTCCGAGGATCCGTCCGTCGAAGACGCGCTATCGCGTCAGCGATACGCCGCCGGCAGATCTTCGCGGCAAGCCTCGCGCCGATCGGATCTTTGCCGTTGCAGGCAAGCTCATCGAGCGGGTGTACATCGCGAGGATCGAAAATACCGACTACGACCGCTCGGATGCGGGCCACAACCCGGATTCGGCGATGCAACTCGTCCTTCGGGATCGTGTCGTCGTCGCCCACGACGAGAACGTCGTTCGGTTGAGTTTCGGAAATGCCGACGGCAGTGACGTACCGCCGTGGCAACCAGGCTGCCATCTCGACTTCCACCTGCCGTCCGGCAAACGTCGGCAGTACTCCATCTGTGGCGACCCGACGGATCGCAGCGTCTATACGATCGCCGTCCGCCGGATTGCTGACGGTGGCGGCGGATCGATCGAGATGCACGAACTCGAAGCTGCGGCGCAGTTCACGGCCCGCGCAATGGTTTTCCGATGGTAGGAACCGGAAGCGCATTGTTCATCGCGGGTGGTATCGGCATCACGCCGATCATTGCGATGGTTCGTGCCGCCCGGGAACTCGGTATGGACTGGCGCTTCGTCTACTCCGGTCGATCACGCGAGTCGATGCCGTTCCTCGACGAGATCGAGTCGTGGGATCCGTACCGGGTGTTCGTGCGTCCCGACGACGAGTACGGCGTGCCGACCGCGTCCGAGCTTCTGTCGATGGCGCCGGACGGCGGCGCGGTCTACGTCTGCGGACCTACTCCGATGCTGGATTCCGTGCGACGTGGATTCGGGGAAACACCCTCGGCTGCACTGCATTACGAGCGGTTCTCGGCGCCGACGGTAGAGGGTGGCACGCCGTTCCAGGTGCAGTTGGTCAGCACCGGCGAGGTACTCGAAGTGCCTGCGGACGAAACCGCACTGTCGGTGATCCGCAAGCAGGTACCGACTGTCGGCTACTCCTGTCAGCAGGGTTTCTGTGGAACGTGCCGGGTCAAGGTGCTGCACGGTCAACCCGAACATCGCGAGAATCGGCTCACTGCCGAGGAGAAACAGAACGAGATGTTGATCTGTGTGTCGCGAGCAGACGGTGGACGACTCGTCCTCGATCTCTGATTCATTCGCAAAAACTGTTACACACCAATTGATTTGGAGAACCGGCCATGTCACCGAAGACATCCACGGAAGCAACACGACGTTTCGTCACGAACGGCAACATCGAACTTGCCGTGTTCGAACAGGGCAATCCGAAGGGCGAAACCGTTCTTCTCGTACACGGTTGGCCCGATACGCACGAGCTGTGGGATCACATCACGCCGCATCTGCTCGAGAAGTACAGGGTCGTGTCGTTCGACAATCGCGGTGCGGGTGAAAGCACGATCCCGCGCGAGGTCGACGACTTCCGAATCGAAGAGCTGGCCACCGACGTCTCCGCTGTGATCGAGGCCGTCAGCCCAGGTAAGCCGGTGCATCTGCTGGCGCACGACTGGGGTGGCGTCGTCGGCTGGGAAGTTGTCAGTACTCCCGGGGCGGACGAACGTGTCGCCTCGTTCACCTGCGTCTCCTGTCCCAACCTCGACCTGCTCGGTCAGCTCGTTCGCAAGGCCTCTCGAACCCGACGCCGGGCAATCTCGCGAAGGTCGGCACACAGTTGTTGGCGTCGTCGTACACGTTCGCTTTTATGGTTCCCGGGCTCTCGGAACCTGCGTTGAAGTTCCTTTCGGGGCGCTGGCCCGCCTTCATCGGACGATTCGACGGGTTCGATGCGACATCGGTCAAGACCGCGCCGACGCTGCAAAGAGACATGCTCGTGAATCAGAAGCTCTATCGTGCAAACATTCTGAGCCGGTTATGGAGCCCGGACCTGCGTCAGGTGAGTGTCCCGGTGCAGTTGATCGTCGGTACCGGTGATCGCGCCGTGCGCCCGTTGGTCTACGAAGACGTCGAATCGATCACCGGCATCCTCGTTCGGCGCGAGGTCGAGTCGGGGCACTGGTCGCCGATATCGCATGCCGAAACGCTGGCTGAGTTCACCACCGAGTTCGTGGACAGTCTCGCCACAAATCGGTCATCGAGGGTTACGCCGTAGGGTTTCACCCAAGATTTGTCGAGTTAATCGATTCTCGACGGTCTCAGGGGTGTCATAGGCGCACTGTAGCCTGCGCGTACCAGTAACATGTAGGAGTAACTGGCGGCGATATCGCCGACGCACGTTCGACAACGCCGATCAGGCGGTGCTTTCCCTGTGAAAGTCCGCCTCGAAAAGCTCTGGGGGAGCGTTGCGTCGGAATCTTGGAAGAAGGAGTGCTACCGACCCGTGGCTGCGCAAAGTTCGAGCAAGGGCAAATCAGAGTCCACGGCGAAGGATTACGGTGCTTCTTCCATCACCGTTCTCGAAGGCCTCGAGGCGGTTCGTAAACGGCCAGGCATGTACATCGGCTCGACTGGTGAACGCGGCCTTCATCATCTGATCTGGGAGGTCGTCGACAACTCCGTCGACGAGGCCATGGCAGGCCACGCGACACAGGTCGACGTCACCATGCTCGCCGACGGTGGCGTCCAGGTCGTCGACGACGGTCGTGGTATTCCGGTCGGCATGCACTCCTCGGGCGTACCGACCCTCGAGGTCGTCATGACGCAGCTGCACGCAGGTGGCAAGTTCGACTCCGATTCCTATGCGGTGTCCGGCGGTCTGCACGGTGTCGGCATCTCGGTGGTGAACGCGCTGTCGAAGCGACTCGAAGTCGAGATCGACCGCGACGGTTTCCACTGGACGCAGGAATACAAGGACGCGAAGCCTGGCACCCTCGTGAAGGGCGCGCCGAGCCGCAAACAGGGCACGACGATCCGATTCTGGGCCGACCCGGACATCTTCGAAACCACTGTTTACAACTTCGAGACGGTCTCGCGCCGCCTGCAGGAGATGGCGTTCCTCAACAAGGGTCTGACCATCACGTTCACCGACGAGCGGGTCGCCGATGACGATGTCGTCGAAGAGCATGTCAGTGATACCGCCGATGCGCCGAAGTCGCACGACGAGGAAGAAAAGGTCGCAGCAGCACCTGTGCACAAGGTGAAGACGCGCACCTACCACTACCCGGGTGGCCTCGAGGACTACGTCAAGCACATCAACCGGTCCAAGTCACCGATTCACAACTCGGTCGTCGGCTTCACCGCCAAGGGCACCGGTCACGAACTCGAACTGGCGATGCAGTGGAATTCCGGTTACTCCGAATCCGTCCACACATTCGCCAACACGATCAACACCCACGAGGGTGGCACTCACGAAGAGGGCTTCCGCGCAGCGCTGACCAATGTCGTCAACAAGTACGCGCGCGACAAGAAGCTCCTGAAGGAGAAGGAAACCAACCTCACCGGTGACGACATCCGCGAGGGTCTCGCCGCAATCGTCAGCGTCCGGGTCGGCGAGCCGCAGTTCGAGGGTCAGACGAAGACCAAGCTCGGCAACACCGAGGTCAAGTCGTTCGTGCAGAAGTCGTGCAACGAACACATCGCGCACTGGTTCGAATCGAATCCCGCCGATGCCAAGACGATCGTGAACAAAGCGGTCTCGTCGGCGCAAGCTCGTATGGCAGCTCGGAAAGCACGCGAACTCGTTCGCCGTAAGAGCGCGACCGACCTCGGTGGTCTACCAGGCAAGCTCGCCGACTGCCGCTCCAACGATCCGAGCAAGTCCGAGATCTACATCGTGGAGGGCGACTCCGCCGGCGGTTCCGCCAAGTCGGGTCGTGACTCGATGTATCAGGCGATCCTGCCGCTGCGCGGAAAGATCATCAACGTCGAGAAGGCACGCATCGACCGCGTCCTCAAGAACAACGAGGTCCAGTCGATCATCACCGCCTTCGGCACCGGCATCCACGACGAGTTCGATATCGCGAAACTGCGCTATCACAAGATCGTGCTGATGGCCGACGCCGACGTGGACGGTCAGCACATCGCAACGCTGCTGCTCACGTTGCTGTTCCGCTTCATGCGGCCGTTGGTCGAGCACGGTCACGTCTATCTCGCGCAGCCGCCGCTGTACAAGCTGAAGTGGCAGCGAAGCGATCCCGAGTTCGCCTACTCCGACCGCGAGCGCGACGGTCTGATGAAGGCGGGCCTCGAGGCAGGCAAGAAGATCAACAAGGACGACGGCGTGCAGCGCTACAAGGGCCTCGGCGAGATGAACGCGAAGGAGCTGTGGGAGACCACGATGGATCCCTCGGTTCGCGTTCTGCGCTTGGTCACCCTCGACGACGCCGCTTCTGCGGACGAACTGTTTTCCATCCTGATGGGCGAGGACGTCGAAGCCCGCCGCAGTTTCATCACCCGAAATGCCAAGGACGTTCGTTTCCTCGACGTCTAGGCACCTGCGAGTAGCGGCCTTCTTCTACCGAAAGTGAGCACATGACCGACACCACGTTGCCGCCGTCAGGCGGCGCCGGGGACCGCATCGAACCTGTCGACATCCAGCAGGAGATGCAGAACAGCTACATCGACTACGCCATGAGCGTCATCGTCGGGCGTGCATTGCCCGACGTGCGTGACGGTCTCAAGCCCGTTCACCGCCGTGTGCTCTACGCGATGTACGACAACGGCTACCGTCCCGATCGCGGCTACGTGAAGTCGGCCCGACCCGTCGCCGAGACGATGGGTAACTATCACCCCCACGGTGACGCGTCGATCTACGACACGTTGGTCCGTATGGCGCAGCCGTGGTCGCTGCGGTACCCGTTGGTCGACGGCCAGGGCAACTTCGGTTCCCGCGGCAACGACGGGGCTGCCGCGATGCGTTATTGCGTCACGGGTGACACGAGGGTGCGGCTGCCACTCGGTCAGTCGATCCGGATCGCGGAAGTCGTCAAGGACGCTGCGCCGAACACCGATAACGAGATCGATCTGAAGGTTCTCGATCGCCACGGTGACCCCGTTCGCGCCGAGACCCTGTTCCACTCGGGCGTGCACCGGACGATGACGCTCGAGACCCGCGAGGGATATCAGGTCACCGGTACCGAAAACCACCCGGTTCTCTGCCTGGTCGACGTCGCAGGTGTCCCCACGCTGCTGTGGAAACTGCTGGAAGAGATCGAACCCGGCGACGTTGTCGCAATGCAACGAGTGCCGGCAGACGAAATCGGCGTGCCCGATTGGTCCGAAGCGGCAGTAGGTCTCCTGCTGGGTGCCTTCGTCAGCGAGGGATTCGTTTCGGAGAACCGGGCCGGTTTCAACAACCTCGACCGTGACTTCTTCAACCAGGTTGTCGCCGCCTACGACGTGGTCGTCGGCGGACGCCGGTACCTCTCGCATCGAACGATCGCGTCAGGCTCACTGCTGCACGAGCTGGACATCCAGGATCTCGGTGCGTTGCGCTCCTCGCCCCTCGCTGATTGCCTCGGACTTCGAAGTGCCGACAAGTACGTGCCGGAGTTCATCTGGAACTCCTCGGCAGCAATCAAGCGCGCATTCCTCGGTGCGCTGTTCGAAGGTGACGGATCGTGCTCGGCATTGCCGCGCAACACGATTCAGTTGTCCTATTCGACCCGAAGCGAGCGCCTCGCCGTCGACGTGCAGCAACTGTTGCTCGAGTTCGGCGTCATCAGCCATCGCTACCTGCATGCAACCGGCGAGCACAAGGTCGTCGTCACCAACAGGCGAGATGCAGGACTGTTCTACGACCGCATCGGGTTCGGCGGAACAAAGCAAACCAAACTGGCTGAAATTCTGCTCGATGCGGAGGCGTCCAGTCCGTCTGTCACTGCACGGTCGCTGAGCAAGGACTATGTGCCCGGCCTCGCCGAGTTCGTTCGGACCTACGGTGCATCCGACTCCACGAATGTGCATTGGCTTTCGCGCCACAACGTCGACCGCATCGAGCGATGGGAACATCGGCGAGACGAAATCCTCTCTCACATAACTGATTCCGATGTGCGAGAGATCGCGGCCGACCTCACGGACGGGCGCTTCTACTACGCGACCGTCGGCAGTGTCGTCGAAGCCGGAGAACAAGCTGTGTACAGCTTGCGGGTCGACACAGACGATCACGCCTTCATCACCAACGGCTTCGTAAGCCACAACACCGAGTGCCGCCTCACTCCGCTCGCGATGGAGATGTTGCGCGAAATCGACCATGAGACAGTCGATTTCGTTCCCAACTACGACGGCCGTACACAAGAGCCGACGGTTCTCCCCAGCCGTGTGCCCAACCTGTTGATGAACGGCAGCGGCGGCATCGCGGTCGGTATGGCGACGAACATTCCGCCGCACAATCTGCCCGAACTTGCCAATGCGATCTACTGGGCGCTCGAGAATTACGAGGCCGACGAAGAGGCAACGCTCGCAGCCTGCATGGAGTACGTGAAGGGCCCGGACTTCCCGACCTACGGCCTGATCGTCGGCGGCCAGGGCATTCACGACGCGTACACGACGGGCCGCGGTTCGGTTCGTATGCGTGGTGTCGTCGAAATCGAGGAAGACGCCAAGGGCCGCACCACGATCGTGATGACCGAGTTGCCGTACCAGGTGAACCCGGACAACCTGATCACGTCCATCGCCGAGCAGGTCCGCGACGGCAAGATCTCCGGAATCTCCGATATTCACGACGAGTCGTCGGACCGTGCCGGCATGCGCATCGTCGTCACCATCAAGCGTGACGCCGTCGCGAAGGTCGTGCTGAACAACCTCTACAAGCACACCCAGCTGCAAACCAGCTTCGGTGTGAACATGCTGTCCATCGTCGACGGTGTGCCGCGCACGCTGCGGCTGGACCAGATGATCCGCCTGTACGTCACCCATCAGCTCGAAGTGATCATTCGGCGGACCAAGTACCTGCTTCGTAAGGCCGAGGAACGCGCACACATCTTGCGCGGACTCGTCAAGGCGCTCGATGCGCTCGACGAAGTGATCGCGTTGATCCGGCGGTCGCAGACCACCGAGATCGCTCGTGTCGGATTGATGGAACTGCTCGACGTCGACGAGATCCAGGCCACCGCCATCCTCGACATGCAGTTGCGTCGACTTGCTGCTCTCGAGCGACAGAAGATCGTCGACCAGTTGGCTGAGATCGAGCTCGAGATCACCGACCTCAAGGACATTCTCGCGAGGCCGGAACGGCAGCGGAAGATCGTCCACGACGAGCTCGCCGAGATCGTCGAGAAGTACGGCGACGACCGCCGGACCCGCATAATCGCCGCAGACGGTGACGTCGCCGACGAAGATCTGATCGCCCGCGAAGATGTGGTCGTCACGATCACCGAAACGGGCTACGCGAAGCGGACCAAGACCGACCTCTACCGCTCACAGAAGCGTGGCGGCAAGGGTGTGCAGGGTGCAGGCCTCAAGCAGGACGACATCGTCAAGCACTTCTTCGTCAGCTCCACGCACGACTGGATTCTGTTCTTCACCACGAAGGGCCGGGTCTACCGCGCGAAGGCATACGAGCTGCCCGAGGCAAGTCGGACCGCACGTGGTCAGCATGTCGCGAACCTCCTCGCATTCCAGCCGGACGAGCGCATCGCACAGGTCATCCAGCTCAAGACCTACGAGGACGCGCCCTACCTGGTCCTTGCCACCCGCGCGGGTCTGGTGAAGAAGTCGAAGTTGACCGACTTCGACTCCAACCGCAGCGGCGGCATCGTCGCGGTGAACCTGCGCGGTGAAGACGAACTGGTCGGAGCGTCGCTGTGTTCCGCGGACGACGACCTGCTGCTCGTCTCGGCGTTGGGTCAGTCGATTCGCTTCTCCGCGACCGACGAGGCGCTACGTCCGATGGGTCGCGCGACCTCCGGTGTCCAGGGCATGCGTTTCAACGGCGAAGATCAGTTGCTGTCGCTGAATGTCGTGCAGGAAGGTATGTATCTTCTCGTCGCCACCAACGGCGGCTACGCCAAGAGAACGCCGATGGACGACTACCCTGTGCAGGGTCGTGGCGGCAAGGGCGTCCTCACGATTCAGTACGACAAACGGCGTGGCACTCTGGTCGGAGCGCTTATCGTGAACGACGACGACGAGCTCTACGCGATAACCTCGGGCGGCGGAGTTATTCGCACTGCTGCCAAGCAGGTTCGCAAGGCAGGCCGACAGACCAAGGGTGTGCGACTGATGAATCTCGGCGAAGGGGATACCTTGCTCGCGATTGCCCGCAACGCCGATGAGCCGGACGAGGTTCCGGCCGCCACAGACGGAGCCAAGGAGCCCAAGTGAGTACTCCTGACCATCCCGACGACCCGCGCGGACCCGGCGAGCCTCGCCGATCCGAGCCTGTGAACGGTCCGGCTGCGGGACCTCTGCCGCAGCGGGGGGCACAGGATCGTGTTGCCCCTGAATCTGTGACCGAACGGGTACGGCAGCCGTTGCAGCCGCGCCCGTTGCCGCGGCCGATTCCATCGAATCCGCAGCAGCAGCCGTCGACGCAGGCGATGCCTGCTGTCGATCAGCAGCGGACGACAACGCCTCCGCCGGTGTCGTCGGGCCCGAATCCGCAGGGCTCGAATCCGCAAGGTCAGGGCCAGCCGGGTCACCAACCGAAGCTGCCGACGCGTCAGCCGCTCGTTCCCCAGCCAACCAATCAGCAGCCGAATGCGGGCCAGCCGGCTTCGCGTCCGGCCGACACAACGCAGGTGCGGCCCGCGAACTTCGAGCCGCCGCAGCATCAGGGTCCGCCGACCCGCGGCGGTCGGCCGGTTCCGGAACAGCGTCAAGACGGCAAGAACGTCGATCCGTCGGCTGTGACGGCGAAGGTGCAGAACGGGCACAACCACTCATCGACGCCGCCGTGGCAGCGCGCTCCGCAGCGTGAGCCGCAGTCGAACCTCAACCGTCCCGGCGAGGCACCGGTTGTCGGTAGGCCGCCCGTCGGTGCTCCGCAGGTAGGACGCGATCAGGTCGAGGAAGCCAAGTCGCAGCGCAAGGAAGCAGCCAAGTCGAAGTCGGATGCGATCGACGGTCCGACCCGCAGCATCGCTCGGCCCGAGTTGGCCAAGGACATGCCAGATCTGTCCGAGGTGCGGCATCCGCTACCGCAGGAGGCGAGTGCCCCAGCGTTGCAGCCGGCAGGTGCTGCGGTCGCCGTTGGTGATGGCACACCACTGCGCGCGACGGTTCAGCTTCGCCGCATCGATCCCTGGTCGACGCTCAAGGTGACGCTGGTCATCTCGGTCGCGCTGTTCTTCATCTGGATGGTCGCGGTCGGTCTGCTCTACATCGTGCTTGCGGGCATGGGCGTGTGGGATCGGCTCAACAACGCGTTCACCGATATCGTCTCCGATTCCAGCTCCGATGGACTTGTCAGTGCGGGCCAGATCTTCGGCTACGCAGCGGGTATCGGGCTGATCAATGTGGTGCTTTTCACTGCGTTGGCCACGATCGGATCGTTTATCTACAACCAATGCTCGGATCTGGTCGGCGGTATCGAGGTCACGCTGGCCGATCCGGACTAGATCCGGGCTGGTTCCGGTCACGGAGAACCCGGCCGTTTTGGTTATCGCCGGTCCCGTACGGTAATCTCGTGCCTCGGTCCAGGGTGGGATTTTCACCCCGGTTCCGAGGTTCACGGGCCTATAGCTCAGGCGGTTAGAGCGCTTCGCTGATAACGAAGAGGTCGGAGGTTCAAGTCCTCCTAGGCCCACTACCGAGACGAGAAGTTAGGGTGGAAGACATGAAACTCCTTCTGCTCCTAGGTGTCACGGTGGCTGTGTTGTTCGGACTCACCAAGCTGCGTTCCAAGCAGAGTGGTGCGGATGTCTGGCACGAAGCCACGCAGCACTGACCGATCGACTCGGGCCGGTAAGTACAAGTCAATATCGACCCGTTCGGGGCCTTAGCTCAGTTGGTAGAGCGCTGCCTTTGCAAGGCAGATGTCAGGAGTTCGAATCTCCTAGGCTCCACCAGAAGGTCGTTGTTCAAACCAGCGACATCACCGGTTTGAGTTCCAGACTCCGCCTTCCGTCCTTGCCGGCGGAGGGCGAGGGTCTGGACGTCCGGGTTGAGGAACACGTTGAACGGGATGCCGGGTTCGCTGTGGATGGTGTCGTCGTCGGTGACGATGAGCTTGTCGAAGAAGGCTTGGTTGGCGATCCGGCGTAGCGAGTCGTCGATGCTCATGTAGATGGCGTGCATGTCGCCTGCGAGGGCGAGGCAGTCGGCCAGATGCGCTTTGGCCTGCTCGTACTCGACGTCTCCGGCGTTGATCTGTGCGTCGAGGAACGCGAGCCGCCGAGCGATGCGGTCCTGCTCGCTCGCGAGGAGGTCGAGGGGGACGGCTCCGGCGTAGTGGGCCTGCATGAGCTTGGTCCGTTCGTCACGGAGCGCGTCGCGTTCGGCCTTGTATCCCTGGGCCTCGTGCTTGGCGGCCTGGTGGAGTCGGTCGAACTCGCTGGTGACCAGCTCGCGGAGCGCAGGCAGGACGTGCTCGGGTATCTGCACGCGCCGGTAGTGGTCTTCGACGGCGGCTTCGATGTCGGGCACGAACATGGACTTGCGTTCGCAGTTGGTGCGCTTGGCGTGTCGGCCGGTGCACATGAAGTAGGGGTAGATGACGCCGCGCCGACTCTTGGCGTTGGTCAGCGTCAAGCGTGATCCGCACTGCCCGCAGTAGAGGCTGCCTTTGAGGTAGTGGTCGTGGCTCTGGGTCTTCTCTCCGGAGGTCTGGTGGGCGGTGAGCACTGCCTGGACGCGGTACCAGACTTCGGGGGCGACGATGGGTTCGTGCAGGCCGTCGTAGCTGGCGCCGCGGAAGCGGACGTTGCCCTTGTAGTAGGGGTTGGTGAGCATCTTGTGGATCGTGGACAGCACTGGCGGCTTGGAGGGCCGCTTCGGTGTCGGGACGGTGGTCAGGCCTCGGTCGATGAGTTCTTCGCGCAGGCTGATGGTGGAGTGATTGCCGGTGGCGTAGGCCTCGAATGCCCACTTGACCAGCGGTGCGCGGTCGGGGTCGAGTTCGACGGTGCGGACTTCGCGGCCGAGTTCGTCACGGCGGGTGACGTTGAGGTAGCCCATCGGGGCCTTGCCGTTGGTGCCGCCGCCCTGTGCTTTCTGGTTCATGCCTTTGGAGACCTCGCTGGCGAGGTTGCGGGAGTAGAACTCCGCGATGGTGGACATGATGCCGTGCAGCAGCATCCCGGACGGGGTTTCGTCGATGTTCTCGGTCGCGGAGACGAGCATGACGCCGGCGTCTTTGAGGGCGAGGTGGATGGTCACGTCGTCGGCGCGGTTGCGGGCCAGCCGGTCGACCTTGTGGACGATGCAGTAGGCGACCTGGTGGGTCTTGACGTACTCGATCATCCGCATCAGCTCGGGCCGGCCGGCCTTGCGGGCGGACTCACCGGCGTCCACGAACTCTTCGGTGATGATCGCGTTCAGCTCGCGGGCCTTGCGCAGGTTCGCCTCGCGCTGCGCGGGGATCGAGAACCCCTCGTCCCGGCCACCCTTGGATGCTTGTTCCTTGGTGGAGACGCGTAGGTAGGAGACGGCGAGGGTGGTGGTCTCGCCGACGCGGTCGAGCGCGGTGGCGGCGGGTGGCTGCTGCGTCGTGGTCGTGGTGGTCATGGGTCGTGTTTCCTTCCCCAGTGAGTTGGGGCCAGCACGAGCGGCCGCGGGGACCGCTGGTGCGGTGCGACTCGTAACGGGGAAACACGACCCGGCGGCTCCGAGGGAGCGGGCCGGGTAAGCCACGAAGGCCAAACAGGACTGCGCACCACGACCGAACCGCGCGGGTTCAGCCGTTGGCTTCTTGCTGCTCAGATTCTACCCCTGCACTCCGACAGGCGCCGGAGTCTGGCGGCGTGCGGTCTGGCGCGGGGTTGGGGCGGTCCTGTTCGGCTCGGGCGCGGGCCATGCCGATGAACAGTTGGGCGAGCTTGTGCAGGTCCGGGCTCTGCCGCGGCTCGGCCTCGATCCGGTAGTCGCGCATCCGGTCAGGTAGCCGTTCGTCGCGGTCGGCGTTGTGGGGCGTGGTCATAAGAGTCCTCCGGTGTGTTCACCGAGCGTGCGGAAGAACGCCTCCTCGGCCTCGCGGCGGGCCTCGACCTGCTCGAACACGAACTGCACGAAGTCCTCCGCACGATCGGCGATCAACACGTCCTCCACAGGTGGAGCCGGTTCCTCGCCGGGCCACGTGGTCTGGCGGGTGGGGCGGTCGCGGTCCAGGCGGGTACCGGAGGTGGCGACCCATTCGCGGAGCCGGTTCCGGGCGTCGGCGAAGTCGCGATGCCAGCCGAACGGCGCGGACCCGGCCTGCTCGGGGTCGTAGGCGCCGAGCCAGTGCAGATGTAGGGCCGACAGCTCCCACACGAGTTCGGGGTGGCGGTGCCAGAACGGCGGCACCACGCTGGCGGGCAGTCCGTAGGTGCGGCGCAGCCACGCCACCCAGTCGTTGAGCGCGAGCCATTCGACTTCCAGATCGTCGGCGGACAGCAGGTTCCAGTTCACTGGGTGCGGCGGCTCGGCCCCGTCGTCCACTGCGGTGTCGGGCTCATCGTCCGGGTCGAAGTGGTCGGGCTCGTCAGGCTCGGGCGTGTACTCATCCATCGTCGCCAACCCCTCCCGGTCACATGCTCACGGCCGGAGCCGACTGGGCGGTGGCGCGCGCGGGCGTGGTGAACGCCGCCGCGTCACGCTCGGGAGCGGTGCGTCGGGGCGTGCGGTCGACGTCGTAGCGGGTGCGGGCCATGTCGTGGCCGAGCCGGCGGGCGACGAACTCCTCACCCTCGACGTTCTGCCCGTCGCGCTGGTAGCTGTACTCGCGGACATAGCCTTCGGCGATGATCTTGTCGCCCTTCGCCAGGCGCTCGTGGCCCTGCTCGGCGGCGGCCTTGAACGCGACCAGGTTGTGGAAAGTAGTCTCCAACTGCGTGAACGACCCGTCCTGCTCCTGCCGGTAGTGCTCCTTGCCGACCTTCATGTACAGCCGGGCATCGCCGTTCTCGGTCCGGGTGAGCTGCGGGTCGGACGCCACGAACCCCGAGAACGACTGCTGAGTCTGAATAGCCATCGGACTCTCCTCCTGACACTCACGCGACCCCGCCGATCAGGGCCGCTCACGTCAGGCAGGTGCACGACTGTTCCCTGCGTCAGGTGGCCGCCGGGCGCCGTAGCAGTGCCTCTATGGCCGCGCGGTCCCTGCCGAGCTGGGAGGCGTCGGGGCGGGCGGGCCAGGCGCGCAGGTCGGTCACGATCGGCGGCGCACTACGGAGGAGGGTGATGCCGGTGCCGAAGGGCAGGGTGCGGATGCGGTCGGGCGGCAGGATCGGCACCCGGCGCACCGACCGTTGGTTCGACCTGGTGCCGTGATCACCCAGGGTCACCGAATCGGTGTACTCGTCCCGTTCGCCGATCAGCGAGCTGAGGTCTTGGAGGTCGCGGGAGTTGGAGGCGCCGCCGAGGATGATCTTGACGATGGAGGCGTCCCAGATCGCGCCGGCGGCGTTGTCGCCCCACTTCTCCCTGGCCTGGGCGAGCGACTGGAGCACGGGGAGGCAGGTGATGCCGGTGCCGCCGCCCTCGGCCATCAGTGTCGGCAGCGAGGGCAACAGTGAGAGGTTGCCGATCTCATCCAAGGCGAGCAGCAGTGGCGGGTCGAGGCGGGCACCGGGTGAGCGGGCGGCGAGGCGGCGGGCGGCTTCCACGAGGTCTTCCACGAACGCCGCGACCAGGGCCGCGGACGCTCCGGCCCCCGCCCCGGTCGCGAGGAGATACAGCGTGCCGCGCTGGGTGAGGAACGCTTCGGGGTCGAAGTCCTCGCCAGCTCGTGGGGTGACAGCGTCCAGGACGCGCGGGTCGGCCAGGGCGGAGAGCGCGAGGGAGACGCCTTGCCAGATGGAGTCGCGGGTCTTGGGGTCGGCGTCGATCATCGCTCCGAGCGAGTCGGCCCACCCCACCGCTGCGTTCGGGTGGTTGGTGAGGACGGCGACGGCTTCGGCGGCGATGGAGGGGTCCAGGGTCCACCGGAACAGCTCCGCCGGCGGCCGACGATCCAGGGCTGCGGCGTGCAGCAGCGCTTGGAGCGCGGTGCGGGTCTTGCCCTCCCAGAACCCGCCAGACTCCACCCCACCGGCTGAGAGTCCGGTGGCGGAGGCGAGGCCGGTGGCGCGGATCATCGCCGTCAGCGGGTCTTCGCACCCGCGGACCGGGGACCAGCGCAGCCCGGCGGGGACGCCTTCGGCGAGGCGCTGGGGATCGAACATCCCCACCGGCCGGCCCTCGCGTTGCCGGGCGCGGAGGGTGGCGGTGAGGTTGTCCGGCCGCGTCGAGGTGGTGACCACAGCACCGGGCGCATCCAAGATGGCGTTGATGACCACGTGCAGGCCCTTGCCCGAGCGCGGCGGGCCGAGCAGCAGGATCGAGTCCTCCACCGACGCCCACACCTGAGCGCCCTTGGAACGGCCCAGCAGGTAGCCGACATCGGCGGGCGATGGCTGGTCGAGTGAGGGTCGCAGGGTGCCGGCTCGTCGTAGCAGCGCTTTGCCCGAGGCGGTGGTCTTGACCTCGTGGCCGGTGGCGGTCCCGGCGAGCCGGCGGGGGTCGGTCTCAGCCTTGCGGGTGTGGCGGCACAGCCGCACCCACACCCACCCGACACTGGCGCAGAGACCGATGAGCAGCAGGGCGGTGACGATCCAGTAGACGACCGGGTTCAGCCCGGCGGCGTCGAGCGCGGCAGCCGGGTTGCCGGGGTTGAACAGCACCCCGAGTCCGGACGCCGGTCCCGCGGCGGGTTGGGCGGTGCCTGTGAGGAACGCGGCCACGCTGCCGGCAGCGCGCAGGATGAGCGCGACGCCGAACATGCCGACCAGCCCGATCAGGGCGGCGTTGGTCAGCTCGTCCCCGAACGAGCCGGTCTGTCGGCCCTGCGGGCTGCTCACGGCACACGCCGAACCGTGATGGTGCCGGAGATGCGCCCGTACAGCACCACCTCGGCGGAACCCTCGGCCAACACGGTATCGAGCTGGCGCTGGTCGAGCAGTGCGCGCGCGGCCCCGGTGCCGGTGGTGTCGGTGTGGGAGACGATGACGGCGACGGCGATGTCCTCACCGGGCACGAACCCGTCCCCGGTGACCTCGACCAGCACCGGCGACGACTCGTGCTGCCTGGTGTGCTTGGCGCGGCGTACCCGCCGCGTCCCCGGCCCTGCCGGATCGTCGTCGGGTGGTGAGGGTGGGGCGGGTTTGCGGGAGCGGATGAGGTCGGTGAACACGGTCCCGTCGACCTCGCGGACCTCGATCCGCACGGCGATGGTGCGGTCCTTGGTCACCGCGTCCAGCAGCGGCCCGAAGGTGCCCCGTGTCCACTCTGAGCCCGCGGCAGGTGGTGGGAACGGCGTGCCGTCCAGGGCGCCGTTCTCGGCGACGGCGATGACGACGTGTGGCAGCACCACCGGTGTCTCGTCGGGCTGCTGGGACGTGGTGCGGTGCAGCGGGTTGCGGCCGCTCATGACTGACCGCCCAGGTAGCGGGCATCGGTCCGGAACAGTTCCAGCTCGACGGGATGGAGCTGGTGTTGCGAAATGAAGCTCCTGGACTTGATCTTCCACAGCCCCTGTCCGACGCCGAGGGTGGGGAGGAGCTTCTGCTCGGTCCCAGTCAGACCGAGCGCGGCGGCGGTGGGGCCGAGCTGGTCGGACTCCTGCCGGTAGACGATCCTCGTCTCCGCGTTCGCCAACAAGGAGTTGGCGAGGGACCGCATGGCCGAGCCCTGATCGCCGACGTTGTCGAGGTCGGTGAGCTTGTGGAAGATGAGCATGTTCGCGATCCCGTAATGGCGAGCGAGACGCCAGTGCGCGTCCATGCGCCGTAGCAGGGCGGGGTGGGACATGAGACGCCAGGCTTCGTCGTAGATCACCCACCGCTGCCCACCATTGGGGTCGAGTAGCGCCGATTCCATCCACGCCGACGAACACGTCATCAGCACCGAAATCAGCGTGCTGTTCTCTGTCACCCGCGACAGGTCGAGACTGATCATCGGCAACGACGGGTCGAAGGCGACGGTGCTCGGGCCGTCGAAGAGGCCGCCGAGGTCTCCGGCGACGAGGCGGCGTAGGGCGTGGCCGACGAGCCGACCGTCCTCCGCGAGGCGGCCGTCCGGATCATCGGTTGGGGTGAGGATGTGATCGACCACGGTGGGCAGGATCGGCACGTCGTTCTCCCGCACCGTCGCAGTCAACGCGAGGTCAATCGCGGTGTGCTCCAACGGCGTCAACCCGCGCGCGAGCACGGTCTCGGCAAGGGCGCCGATCAGGTCACGACGCCGGGACGAAACGGTGGAGGCCCATTGCTCATCCGAGAGACCACTCGGGCGGTGCCCTTCATCGAGCGGATTCAGCCTCGTGCGAAGTCCGTGGCCCAAGACAATCGCCCGCCCGCCGACCGCTTCGGCCACGGCGGTGTGCTCGCCCTTCGGATCACCCGGCACATACACGCGGCGGCCGAACGGCAACGACCGGGTGTAAAGCGACTTGGCGAGGGAAGACTTGCCGGAGCCTACGATCCCGGCCAGGACGATGTTGGGTGCGGTGATGATCCCGCGGGCATACAAGACCCAGGGGTCGTAGACGAACGATCCGCCGGAGTAGAGGTCCTGGCCGACGAACACCCCATCGGAGCCCAGGCCGCCTTCGGCGACGAACGGATACGCCCCCGCCAATGTCGCGCTGGTGTCTTGGTGGCGGGGCAGTCGGAACCGGCCCGGCGACCTGAGCGCGGCCGGTCCAGGCTCGCCGGCCGCCGGCAGGTAGGTGGTTGCGCGCCGTTCGGCTCGTTCGGCTTCGGCCTTCGCTCGCGCCGCCTGCTTCTCCGCCTGGCGTTGCTCGGCTTGAAGGTGGGCGGCCGCTTGGCGGCGTTGCTTGCGCAGTCGGCGCCGTTCGGCGGCGGGGGCGACAAGGACGGAGGTGTGCAGCCGCTCGGGCTCACTCGCGTTCACAGCGAGAGTCCTCGGGACTGCTTCACCGCGGCGACGCCGGGATGCTCGAACCACGACGGATCGGGCGCTCTGCGCGACCGCACGGACGCCGCCTGTCTCGCTTCCGGTTCAGGTGTGGGGGTGCCGATCCCGGCGATCGCCTCACGCGCCGTCACCACGGCGGGGTCTTCGAGGGCGTCGGCTGGCGGGGTGTGGTGCTCGCGCAGGAGGCTGACGTGTCCGGCGAACGGGTTGTAGGTGAGGGTGTAGCCGTCCTTGCCGGTGACCACCCGGTCCAGCGCTCGGGTCGGGGGCTTGTCGTAGACGTAGCCGTTCGCCAGCGCCGCCTGGGTAGTCTCCTCCCCGTAGTCCCAGCCCTTCAGGTGCTCGATCGCTGCGGCGTTGCCGTCGCGGTCGATCACATCGAGAACCTGGTCGGCTTCCTCGCCTTGGAGGAACACCACGCTGATCCATCGCCGCTCGGGCCGGGATGCCTCGGCTGGAGCCGTCTGCTCGGTGGGCTCGGTCAGCTCGGTGAGGGCGTCGGCGTTGGTACGGGCGGCCTCGCCCGCCCATTCCGGGAACAGACCCGCGTGCTCGGGTTCGCTGTCGGGGTCGTCGAGGGCGTACTGGCGGGCCTCACCGGCCGCGGACAGGAAGATCGCGAGGTCTCGGATCGCGTGGTCGGGGTCGACGGGCTGGCCGGCGCCGGTGAACAGGTCCCGTCCCTCCAGTTCCTGCCCGGTGGTGGTGTCGGTGATCCGGTAGGCGTAGCGCTGGTGCTCACCCACCGGGGTGTCGGACCAGACCGTCAGCCTTAGCGCACCAGCGGTGGCCGTCGTTGCCGGCGTGGGGGTCTCGTGGTCGAGGCCGGTCACGGGTGCGGGGTGCCAGGCGATCCGCCCGGAGTGGGAGAACGCCGCGTCGAGGCGGTCGTGGGCCTGTTCGAGCAGGGTGCCGGCCTGGTGCAGCTCGTCGGCGGCGGCGAGCGCGGAGCGGTCCCCGGCGAGGTGGTCGCCGTCGTCGTGGTGCGCCCGGTCTCGGTGTGCGAGGTGGGTGGCGGCGAGCTGGTCGAGCACCTGCCGCAGCGATCGCATGGTCGCGGCGAGGTCGCCGAACACGGTGTAGGTGTCGGCCGGGTCATCGAACACGCGGGATGCGTGGGCGAGGCCCCGCATCGCCTCGGATGCTTCGGCGGTATCGGCGAGTGGGTCGTGGAACGTGGGCATGACGGCCTCCCTGGACGAGGGCGAGAACCCCCGCGATTCGGGGGCCACCGGTCAGGTGCACCACCACTCCCATGCGCCCGGAATAGCCCGCGGCGGGCGGGTCAGATGCGGCGGCAGAGCGGGAGGGCGGCGGCGGTGAACGCCGCAGCTTGCTGGCCGACCAAGAGCCGGGTCTCGCAGGAGGCTTGGATGGCGGCCTGTTCGATCGCCGCCACTCCGGCGTCGAGTTCTTCCACGGTGGGGGCGGAGACGGCGATGAGGCCGGTGTAGCGCAGGACGCCGTGGCCGGCGGTGAGGTCGGCTTCCTGTTGGAGCACGTCGTGGTACTCCGCGGTCTGGGCGGCGTCCTCGATCTGCCCGATCTTGGCCCGCTGCGCCTGGTCGGAGATGTGCTCGACCTTCTTCTTCCGGATGTCGCGGGCAGCTTGGTCAGAGCGCATCGGCGTGCACAGCAACGAGAACGACCGCTGAATCCCCGTCGAGAGCAGGACCGGGGACAGGAACCCCGGATACACCAGCGACCGCGGCCACTCCGAGACCCACAGCACCGCATGGTGGGCCGAGTCGGTGCGCAGCCGCGACCAGGACTCGTTGACCGCGACCGGGCCTGCGGTGGCGAGGGACTGCCCGAGCTGGCCGTGGCGCTCCAGGGTCGCGGCGATCGCCGGGTCATACGCGCTACGGAGGATCACCGCGATCTGCCCCGGCGTGAGCCACCCGGAGGGTGACAGATCCGCAGAGCGCAGCGCGGCGACCAGGGTGTTCATCTCTTGCCGCAGCACCGCGGCGGCGCCGCGTAGGCCGCCGCCGGCGGTCCTGATCTGCCTGGCGCTGGCGTTCATGTCCAACGCGAGAGACAGGGTGGTCGCGTGCCTCTCGCCGGCGGGACCGGCGCGGTCGATCAGCTCGGCGTAGGTGGTCGCGGCCCAGGTGTCGTCGGCGGTGCCGTGGGCTTCCCACCATTCCGCGAGTCCGGTGCCGGAGTCCGGCAGCGTCCGCTCCAGCACCTGCAAGGTCGCGATCCGCCCGGAGCGGCACACGGTCGCGAGGACGCGACCCCAGGAGGTGACCCGTCGTTCCTGCTCGCCGGGATCGAGGAGCACGAAGGCAGGGTGGGTGACCTCGCAGACCACCGTCAGCGTGCTGGCGGTGGGGTCGTGGATCATCCCGGCCCCGGTCTCGGGGTCGGTGTACTCCCTGAGTCTCGCTATGTCGCCGGGCAGCGCGAGCGTGCCCACCGGCCGGGGCTTCACGACGCGGCGGCGGTAGAGGAGCTGTCCGCCGGTGGTGCGCCAGAGCCACCAGCACGCGACCGGCAGCCACTCCACCGCCGGCCGCCCGGCGACGGGTATCCACGTCATGCAGGCGGCGATCACCCAGACGGGGGCGGTGTATGCGAGCAGGATGCCGCCACCCGCGTACAGGGCACCGACCACTGACAGGACGCCGATGGCGAGGGTGATGAGCTGCGCCAGCGACAACCCCAGGAGTATGCCGTGGCGGGTGAGGCGGGAGAACTTCACCGGCACCAGCTCACCCGACGACGCTGCGGGCTCGGTCTGCTTCGCGGACATAGCGGACTACTCCTTTCCGGTCGGCTTCGGTGCCGGCGGCGGGGGCTGCTTCGGTGGCTGCGACTCCGCCTGCGACGGCCCCGTGGGACCCGCGGAGGGCGTCTTGGGAGCCGGCGCCGAGGGCGGCGGCGCCTGCGCGGCGGTGCCGGTCTGGCCCGCGGAGTCGGCGGCGCTCTCACCCTGGTGACCGAGGGCCTTGCCGGCCTTTGGGCCTGCCGTGGCGGCGTCCTTGGCGACCTTCGCGGCCACCACCGCAGCCGCCGTCGGCCCAGCCGCTGCACCAGCCCCAGCGCCCGCTCCGGCCCCGCCACCCGCGCCGGCTCCTGCGGAGCTGCCGGCGGCGGTGCTGCCGCCTGCGCCAGCCGTGCCGTTGGAGGACGCTGGTGCAGGGTTCTTCGGCTCCGGCGGCTTCTTCCCACCGCCCCCGTCGGTTCCGCCGTCGTTGCCGTCGAGGACCTTCTTCGGCTCGCTCCCGCCGTTGCCGCCGGGCTTGGAGGGAACCGGGACGGGACGGTTGAGGGCGTTCTTCGCGTCCTGCTCGGAGCCGATGGCGTGGTACATGTCGAACCCGACGAACGCGATGAACTTGTACGTCAGGTACGGCGCGAAGGCGGCCATCGCCATGAGCACGATCCCGGCGATCGGGTCGGCCACCGAGGCCAGGTCTCCGTCGATGGGTGCGCTGACTTGGGTGATGGCGACGAGGAACATCACGACCAGGACGAGCTTGGAGCAGATCAGGGCGATGACGAACATGGCCCACTTGCTGATCCACCCCCGGCTGGCGTCCCAGGAGGCGCCGGAGAACGCCAGCGGGGCGAACACGATCGCCACCAGCAGCAGCGCCTTGCGCACCAGCAGGGAGAGCCAGACGATCGCGGCGGCGGCGATGGCGAGTCCGGCGAGGAAGATCGTGATGATCGCGCCGACGCCGGGGGCGGCGATGTTGATTCCGACGAGGCCGGCGGCGAGCAGGGCGATCTTGTCGCCCATGCTCTCGGTGGTCTCCCCGGCGGCCTGGATGATCCCGATGCAGAGTTGATCGACAAGCTCCAACAACAAGGCGGTCAGGGTGATGACCACGAACGACCCGAGCACCGATTTCGCCAACCCCAACGCGGCTCGGGAGAGGGCGGTGGGGTCGCGTCTGATGAGGCCGGTGATGAGCTGGAGGCAGAAGAAGATCAGCATCACGAACACGGCGATGCCGAACAGGATGTTGTAGACCGCCACGTACTCCTCGCTGGTGACGTCCACGAGGGTGGTGGTGTCGAACACGCTCCAGACGGCCTCGAACAGCCACCCCGCGGCGGCGCCCATCGCTTGGGCTAGCCAGTCGAACGGCGCGGCCACCAGACTGGCCGCACCTTCACCGACTGCATCGCAGACGGAGGAGATGACAGGGACGTCGCAGACACCCATCACAAGACCTACTTCCTGACGTATGGATGGGTGTTCAGACCCGCTGGCCGACGTTCCAGAAGAAGTTGATGAGCGTCACCGATGCGCCGCAGATCACGGCGGCTCCGCAGGAGACGAGGACGCCGATCTTGCCCCTGCCCGCGAGATGGGGATTGCTGGAGTTGGCGCCGAAGCCCCACACGATCGCGCTGATGATGAGGGCGAGGACGGAGAGGATGAGGCCGACCGTCATGACGGCGCCGACGATGGTGCGCAACTGTGCGATGCCAGGCAGGCCGTCGCTGTTGGGGTCGATGTTGATGTCCATCGGCACCACGAGCGGTGCGGTGAGAAGGGTGGTGGCGAGGTCGAACACGATGGGCTCCTGACGGATGCGGACCCGCCGGCGAGGGCGGGGAACACGGACGGGTTCACGTGTCAGGTGCGCCCGCACATCCGCGCGCCCGCCCGAGTGCTCAGAGGCCCGCCACACACGAATGCCGCCCCGCCCGGCAAGGGGGCGAGACGGCATCAGTGGCGATGACGATGACGGCGGGCAGGTGTCAGAGCTGGTCGCCGAGGGCGATCAGCCAGTTCATCCACGCCACCCCGCCGCCGGCCAGCACCGCGGCACCGAGAGCGACCAAGACGCCGGTGCGGCCTTTGCCGGCCATCGCGTGGTTGCCGTTCGCGGCGGCGATGGCCCACACGATCGCGGAGACGATCAGCATCAGCACCGCGACGATCAGCACGAAAGTCAGCAGCGCGCCGATCACGGCCCGGAGGTCGCCGATGCCGCCGAGTCCGTCGAAGTCGGGGAACACGTTCATGCCGCATCACCACCGGCCCGTCGCTGGCAGGCGCAGCGAGCAGACGCGATGCTGGTGGTGTCCGATGATCGAAGTGACGCAATAGCCCTCATGCCGGTAGGTGCGACCCGCCGGCCCAGCCGCTCCGGCACGGCCCGCCTGATCCTGTGGAACGACGCCTGACCAGGGCGATCACTTGGATCGCCGGGACCGCCTCAACGGCCGCGGTGGTCGATCCGGTGCTTACATCTGATGCATGATTCGTGCATCAGATGTAAGCGAACAATTGCTAGTTCTGAGACACGGTGACGTGGAGGTGGTCGTAGTGGCCGCCGGTCACATCGTCGGGGTCGTGCATGCCGCCGCCGTTGTAGGGGCGCCAGCCCTCAGCGTCGCGGGCTACCGACCAGATGCGACCGTCCCAGATCAGGTACTCCACACCGAGGGCTTCGGCGTGGTTCTTCATCCAGTTGGTGACCTGCCAGCCGAGCTCGCGCGGTGCCGGAGTGGGCCGCTGGCCGATCGCGTTGCCGAACGTCCCGTCGCACGCTCGGCCGAGGGGGTGTTCGGAGACGGTGCCGGGGCGGGGTGAGTAGCAGGACCAGCTCGTGTCGGGGAACGCGGCGATGGTCTGCTGATACAGGTGCAGCATCCGGGCGGTGATCTGCCCATTCGATGTGGGGTCGTCGACCATCTGGTTCGGGTCGCCCTCGAACGGTTCCGGCGCCCCGCCCGGTCCGGGGGCGCCGGTGTCCGGGTCGCACTCCTCGCCTGGGCGTCCGGGGCCGGTCTCGGGTTCGGGCAGGTCCGCGGCGTCATGGGAGTTGAGCCAGGCGGCGGGGTCGGTGTGCTCGCCATCGGTGCCGCCGATGCGGACCTCGAAATGCAAGTGCGGTCCGGTGCTGTTGCCCGAGCTGCCGATGTCGCCGATGTGCTGCCCGGCGGTCACCTGGTCGCCGGATTGGACGTGGATGCCGTGCTCCCACATGTGCGCGTATGCCGTCGCGACCGTCTGCCCGTCGATGGTGTGCTCGATGACGATGAGCCCGCCGTAGCCGCCGGAGAACTCCGCGACCGTCACCGTCCCGTCCGCGGCGGCCAACAGAGGGGTGCCGTCGGGGGCGGCGAAGTCGGTCCCGGTATGAAAGCTCTGCTCGCCCGTGATGGGGTGGATGCGCGGCCCGTACTCGGAGGTGAGGACCCACGTGCCCTCCGGGACCGGGAACACCACTCGCGACGACTCCGGCCCGGCGGGTTGCCCGACCGGAACGACCGCGCCGTCGCCAGTGCCGGCTGTGGTGGTGAGCGTGGTGAGGATGGTTTCGGCGACGGGCTCGTAGTTGCGGTACCGGTCGGGGTAGGCGGACACTTCGACGGCTTGGGCGGCCTCGCCCTTGTCCATCTGCTCCCAGCCGGGAATGTCCAATAGGCCCCGCGGCGAGGGATGGTTCGGGCCGGTGGGTCCGCCGAAGAACGCCTGCGCCTGGTAGACGGGGTCCATCAGCTCGGCGACGGTTCCCCACCCGGACTGTGGCCGCATCTGGAACAGGCCAAGGGAGTCGTTGTCCGAGCCGTCGCCGTCGTTGGGGTAGTTCGCCGACTCGGGATAGGCGCTGGTGTTGGACAGCATCCGCAGGGTGGATTCGGTGAGCGCGGCCATCAGCGCGATCACCAGCCCGTCGCGGGTCACTCCGTCGATGCCAGAGCCGGACTCGATGATCGTCGCGGCATGGGTGAGCTGGGTCCGATTGAGGGTGAACGTCTCACCGTTCGCCGTCGTCACGGTGAGCGAGTCGGGGACGTCCCCGACCGTGACACCGCCGTCGACGGTGCAGGTGGCGGTCGCGGTGGCGGCGGGGTTCATCAGCACCCCGACCGACAGCAGCGCCAAGGCGGGTCCGAAGAACACCAGGACCAGAGCGGCGACGGCGACCTTCTTGAACACGAGCGATCACCCCTGGCGGCTATCGGAGGGGGTTGTCGAGCTGGGACAGCCGCAGCAGATGGCAGGTGTCATACGTCGGGCCGCAGACGATGAACACCGTGAACGCCACCGCATGCTCGGACGTCACCTGTTCGTCGTTCCAGGTCCCGGTGCGGTGGCGGGTGCCCTCGATCGTGTAGGCGACGGTGCCGGGAGCGAGCTGGCCGGGCTGGGCCTGCTCCACTGCCGTGTCCCATGCCTCGGGGACGTAGGCGTGCTCGATGGTGAGGTGCTGGGCGGTGGCGTACCGCCGAAGCTCCAGCCACGCGTCCCGCGACGGGAGGTAGGCGGCGACATCGAAGGCGAGGCCGGCCTGCTCCGCACCTGACGGGTCACCCACGGCGAGGACCACCGCGCTGTAGTCCAGCGGCATCAACCCCGAGGCCGTGTCCCAGGCGAACAACGCCGTGGCGACGTTGCCGGCGAAGGTTTCCGGGTCATCCGACGCCTCGACCTCCGGTAGTGCAGGCAGAGTCGGTGTTCCGGTCGGTGCAGGTTCGCCGGGCGAGGTGACCACCGGCCCCGGCCGCGTCCCGCTGTTCCCATCCGAGGGGTCGGTCTTCGGTGGCCCGGCCAGCAGGCCGTACACCCCGATCCCGGCGAGCACCACGATCGCCACGAGAGCGGCGATGAGGGCGATGAGCCGGTGACGGGAACGAGGATCAGAGGCGGCGAATGGGTCTTCATACCCGGCAGGTGCGCCAGTCCTGCCTTTGCGTTCAGACAGCGCAGCGTCAGAGGGCGCGCAGGTGTGCACGATCTGTGGGCGGCTCGTCGGCCGGCTGATCGTCGGAGGCTTGGTGGTCGCGGGCGGCGCGCAGCTCATCGGCGAACCGGCTCGTGCCCTCAGCGGTGTTCAGGAAGCCCGCGATCTGCTCGTCGGTCAGCTCGGCGGCGAGCTGGTCTGGGGCGTAGTGGGTCCACCACTCGGTCAGCTCGCCCCAGGTATGGATGAACGCCCGCACCGGATACCGCACCGGCTCCCCATCGACGCCCACCAGCGGCACTGGTCGGTGCGCCGGCGTCTTGCCCTTCTGCTTCTTGGCGGCGGTGGCGCGGGCAACGGCCTCGTCGGCCATCTGATGCAGGTCGGCCTCCCGCACATCCTGCGCAGCACTCGCCGCGTCGCGAACGGCCTGGAAGATGGGATGCACCGGGGCGCCGCGCTCGATCTGCGCCAGACCCGCGGCGGCCTGCGCGCGGAGGGGTTCGGGTTGGGCAGCGTCGGCAACGATGCGTTCGAGGTAGCCGATCCGCTCGAAGGTCTTGTAGGAGGCGCTACCGGGAATCATGGCGGCAGCCTGCTCGCGGGTCTTGCCGAGCTGCCCGGCGGACGGTGGTGGACATTGTCCACCACCGTCGCTTCCGGGCTGATGGTCGCTGGTGAATCGGGTCGCGGCCTGCCGGCGGGCCGCGTCGGCGGACATCTCCTGTTTCAGCTCTCGGTACAGGGTGGCGGCTTCGAGCTGGGTCAGCGGCTTGTGCAGGGCGTTGTCGTCCTGCTCGCCCAGCAGTTGCCCGAGACGATCCGACAGACCGGAGCGGACCCATACGCTGACGGTGCGCCAGCGGAGCTGTTTGATCGCCGCCAACCGCCGTGCCCCGCACACCAGGACCCCGTCGATGGTGACCGTCAGCGGTTGCAGCAGCCCCTCGCGGTCGATGGAGGCGGCCAGAGCGTCAATGTCGCCCAGATCGGCACGGTGCCGTGCACCGACGATGATGGAGTCCACCACCCGGTCGAGCTGGACCCCGCCGGCCTGCCCCTCACTCACACCCCACCCCCGCCACGGTCGCGGTTCCGGCTGTGGTGGGCGGTAGCGGCTAGAGACAGCGAGAGCACCAGGTCGTCATCGCGCAGCAACACGGCAAGGTCTCACCGATCAGCAGCCGCAACAGCACGCCCTTCCCCGCACTCGTAGCCGCATACGCCGGGTGCGGGCTGCCGAGCAGCGCGCGCAGCAGCACGGTCCACGAGGCGCGGGGCAGGTCGAGCAGGGCGCGGGCGTGCCGGTCTCGCCGCAGGCTCTCATAGGCGGACTGCCGGGTGCCGGCCCGCATCAGGGCCCCGCAGACATGCTCCACCGACGCGCGAGCGGTCTCCGGTGCCCAGCCCAGCAGGCACAACAGGCCGATCGCGTCCTCACTCGCCGACTCAGCGGACATGCACGCCTGATCCGAACCGCTGGAGCCACCGTTGCCCGCATCGGCGCTGGTGTCCGTCTCGGCGTCTGCGGAGCTGGGGTCGGTGACGTGGAACGCCGGGTGATAGTCCGTCAGCGGGTTGTCGCGATCGCCGAACCTTTCGGGATCGTGGAACGCGGACACGTGCGGGCGGCGGGCTTGGTGGACCGAGCAGAGCAGTCCTTGGGCACGTTCCTCAAAGATGCAGGTGATCCGCACCCCGTGAGTGACCATCGCCCACGGATCGTCCGCGCGCCGGGTGGAGTCGTACTGCATCGCGTCAAACGCCGCCGACGCGGCCTCCCACGGGTCCAGGCCGTGCTTGCGCGCCAGCGGCGTGTACTTCTCCGCGGCATAGGCCATCAGCTCCCGCGCCACGGGATCGGAGGCCCAGGCGCCCTCGCCCGCCTCGTACAGCCGGGTCAGCAGGGCACGCAGACCCTCACCCGTGGTGAAGTCGGTCTCGTCGTGGTGTCCGTGGTGCGTCGTGGGGGTCATGGCCGGTCACCTGTTCATCCCGACACCCGAGCGCACCGGACCCGAGGGAGTAGCACCGCTGCGGCCGAAGGCGGACAGCGGCGGCAGCCGGTGCGCCCGGTCGGCGAGGTCGTGCACCCGGTTCGCGATCGGGGCGCGGGCGCGACGGGCCAGCTCGGCCTCGAAGTCGATACCCCGCCCCGACAGCGTCGCGCCGTGCCGAGCGATCAGGTCGGTGGGCCGCACCCACTCCACACCCCGCGCCCGCCTCTCATGTGCGGGGGTGCCCTGGTCGCCGTCGCGGCGGACGTGGGTGGCTTCCACCGCGTCTGGCGTGCCGGTCTTCTCGACCATCTCCGGTCGCTCGTCCACTGGCTCGGGGGTCAGCCGTCGCCGTTCGTGCTGTGCGTGTGGGTTCCCGTTCATCGGGTTGCCTCCTCACCATCGGTCATCTCAGGGGTTCTCATGTCAGGAAGGTGCGCAGCGGTGAACCAGCGCCCGACCGTGGACGGATGCACTCCGAGTTCGCGGGCGATGCGCCGGTCCGACCAGCCCCCATCCCGCAGCTCAGCGGCCCGGCCCCTGCGCTCCAGTGCCGGCGCGGACGTAGACATGTCGGGCACGTTCCTGCCCGCCTCATGGGCCGGCTCGCCCTCGGTGCGCGGTGCAGTCAGCTCTCGCGGCTGTGACGGCGACGGTGCGCCGAGGACCGCATGGTTCGAGGCCGCGAGGCTGGGTGAAGTCTCATCGAGACCGGTGGTGTCGGGTGTGGGGCGGGTGAGGATGACGGTCAGGTGGGTGATCGCCAGCAGCACGACCGGCGGCACCGCCGCCACCGATGCGGCGAGCACGTCGGGCACGTCGGCGTCGGCGGCGACCACGGCGTGGATGGCGTTGGCGGTCACCGAGACCGCGGCGCCGCCGATCAGCAGCGCCCACGGGTACCACGCTGTCTTCTGACCGGCGAGGGCGACGACGGCGACCGTGGCGACGACGATGATGCCGTCCACGATCAGCGGCCACGCCCACGCTTGCCCCGCACCGACACCGCTTCGGGCCGCGAGGTCGGCCAGCGCGGTGAAGGACAGCCAGAACGCGCCGGCGGCGATGAACACCGTCCCCGACACCGCCGTCACCACCGCCCACCGGCGACCCGCCGCCCTGCTCGCGATCGGGGTGGTCATCACAGCCCCCGCACCTTCGACGGCCCGGCTGACGGGCGAGCGGGATCGCGGTTGAACCAGCTGTCTGAGGCCAGCGGCGAATAACCCCGCACCGGTGACGACGCTCCGCGCCGCGCCGTGGCCGGGTGGACGGTGCGGTAGGCAGAGCGGACCGTGGTGGCGATTTCGCGGTCTCCGAGCCCGGCGTGACCGGCGGCAGCGGTCAGCACATCCAGCGCATCCGAGGCGGGGAGCCCATCTTCCGCGAGTCGGCACGCCGCCCAGAACAGGCCGCGGTTCCGTTCACCTTCGCCACGGGCAGCGACCCACGCCGCCAGCCGGCACACATCGACATCCCGGTCCACACCGCCAGACGCAGGACGGCTCGGTGCGGGGCGGGGGTCGAGGAAGTCTCGCAGCCGCTGAGCGTCCAGGGTGCTGGCGGGGCCGGTGTTGACCTGTTCGACCTGGTACCCGACCGTGGCGCCCTGGATCGCGCGGGTCGAGGGCGGGACGACGATGTAACCGCCGTCGCCGCGGAAGTCGATCCCAGCCGGCCCGGCCTGCCACGACCGCTGCTCCGTCCCGGGGGTCGCCGGGTAGTAGGCGTGCATCCCGCCGGTAGGGGTGCGCACCAGCAGCTCCCACCCGTCCACCAGCCCGGCACGAGCGGCGCGGCCGAACCCGGCACGGCCATCGACCGGACCGTGGACATCCACATCGACGACGACCGCGCCCGAGGCTGCGCCGGTCGGGACACCGATGTTCGCCCCCGGCGACTGCCGCCACCACGCCTCGATCTGATCCAGGTCCGTGGTGGCGTCGTGGAAGCCGTGTCCGGTGGCCGGCCGCTTCCCAAACGCCACACAGGGGAAGACCCGCACCCCCGCGGCGGCGAACTCCCGCGCGGCCGCCGACAACGGCCATGCCCCGCTCATCCGGAGCAGCGCTGAGGAGACCGCGCCGTGCTCGGCCATCACAGCCCCCGCCCCTCGAACGCCGGCGCCGGGACGGGGCGCGCACCTGGCTCAGGCAACGACGCCACCCGCCGCGGAGCAGTCGGCTCCGCTGCCGGTCGCCCATGTGCGGGTGTCTCGCGGTGGGCCGCGTCCCGGTCCATTCCCGGTGGGGTGCCGTCGCCGACCTGTGCGGTGTCGAGCTGGTCCAGGATCGCCAGGGCGGTCTTGCGGACCCGCTCCCCGGTCGCCTTAACCACCTCGACCAGCTCTTTCCCGTCGACGCGGGCTGCCCAGGTCGAGACGTACGGGATCGTGTACCCGGAGGTGTCCATTCCGTGGGCAGCGCCGACCATCAACGCCACCGACTCGGCTTCGACCTCGCCGATGCCGCGATGCTGTCGGGCCTCCTCTGCGTCGGGGCCGTGGAGGAGGACGTGGCCGAGTTCGTGAGCGAGGGTCTTGACCTGCGCCGCGGGGTCCATGTTCTCCCGCACCGCGACCGTGTTCGCGGTGTAGTCAGTCGTCCCGTTCGCGCCGTGGATCATCCCCTCGTGGGGCACCCGCAGCACCGCGAATCCGGCCGCCTCCACCTGCACCGCCAGGCCGTCCCACAACCCGGCGGGCGCTTCGCCTTCCAGCAGTCGCGGTGCCGGGGGTTCGGGGATCGGGTCGCCGGTGGTCTGCGATGCGTCCCACACATACGCCGGGCGGACGCCGACCATCTTGGAGCGCACCACCTCACCCGGCCGGGGCTTCTCGCCCTTGCTGAGACGGCGCCACGACTCCGCGTCCGCGGGGTTGGCCGAGGCGAACCGGCCGGTCACGGGCGCGAGAATCTGGTAGCCGGGTTGACCCTTCTCCACCTGTCGGCCGAGCTGTTGCCACTGCTTGTAGCCGGCCACGTACGACGGGTACGGCTCCGGCACGCGGCCCTGCTCGTAAGCGTTCTGGTGCTGCACCCAGACCAGCAGCGTGTTGTTGAAGCTCCTTGAACGGAACCGCGCCGCGAACGCCAGCGCCCGCGTCCAATCTGGGCCGGACACGAGTTGTTCCACGGCGCCGGTCAGCTTCTCGTGCAGCTCGTCGAGCTTCGCCTCGCGTGCCTCGCGGGCTTCCTGCCTCGTCGCCATTGCTCTGGCCTCCTCCCGGCATCGACCGCGCCCAGGAGAAGGTGGCGGTGCACCAACGAGGTGCGCCAGGAGAACCAGCAGGTGTGTCGAGACGGTCAGCGGACTACGAGGTCGGTAGGTTGGCCGTCAGGAGAACTCGCGTGGCGCGCCTGACGTATGACATACCGGCCTACCGGGAATCTCGTGATCCGTGGGGTTCGGTGCCGGGATGCTCCCGATATCCCGCTCGTGATGCTCAGATCGGGAGCGGCGTTCAGCTCGCGCGCAGGGTCAACTGCCGGTACCGGGTGGGGGTGAGTCCGACGTACTTGCGGAACTGCTGGGCTGCGTGTCCGCGGCTGCGCCAGCCGACCTCCCGCATCGCCGTCTCGATCGACAGATCGGTCTCCCGCAGAGACTTGGCAAGGTTCTCGGCGCGGAGCATGGTCAGATACGCCAGGGGCGTCTTGCCGTAGGCATCGGTGAACACCCGGCTGAGCTGCGACGGCGACAGATGCACCCTCGCGGCCAGAAGGTGGAGAGTCCACTGCTTCGCGGGTGCCTGATGCAGCAGCTCGGCGGCCCGGCGAGCCTCGGCGCGCAACGGCGCGAACTGCCGATGCCGCGGCAGCGTGGGCCGGATATGCGCACGCTGCGACGCCGATATCCGCACCGGGGAGACGTTGACGAACGGCGCGACTACGTGGGCGACGTTGAACCACAGCGCCTGCATCCGGTAGAAGTTCCGGGCGAAGCCACCGTCAATGCTCCGCTCCACCAGCTCATCCAGCCACGGCATCAACATCCCTGCGCGTTTCTCACCCAGCCGGAGAATCTGAGCCGGCTCGGAGTACACTCGCTCGGCGAATCCCTGCGCGTCGAGCCGATCCTGCAACAGCCCGGCATGCTGCCAGAACACCTGATCGATCACATAGTCGGTGTCCAAATAGATCGTCGTGACGGTGATGTGGCCCTCGGGTTCACTGCCACACAAGGTGTTCGCGCTCAGCAGCACTACATCACCCGATGTGGCCGGCTTCTGCCCGAACTCACTGAACAGGATCGCCGAACCGGAGCGTACGAAGATGAGCTTCACGCAGTCATACGCCACCGGCCCAACCGGACGGTGAACCGTCCGAGTCCGCGCCAGGATCGGCTGATAATCGTGGGCCTCAACGACATCAGCAGCCCCAATTTGCGGCATTATGGAATGGCGTGCACACCGGTCTCCGGACGCCCCGGAACAAGCCGAGAATCGTCCGCGGGGCGGCCGCACCCCTCGCCGACGAGAAAAGGCTCGCCGGGGGGTGACGATGAATGCCGTCGCATCGAGGCTGGACGTCGCGTCATTCCTTCTCCGGGCCCCTTGCCGTGTCGGTGCGCCTAGGATGCCGCGCCTCTGCTTGGGAGTGAGCTGGTGCCGGGGAGGCTGCGAGCGATCGATCGCTAGTCGGCGGTGGCCGGCGCCGAGCACCCAACACCAGAGTCACGATCGCGGCGATCGTGGTACCCGCGACGAGCGCACCCGCGGCGGAGAGCGTCATCGCGTCGGGTTGCACGATCGACTGTCCGCGGGCGGCCTGCCAGAAGCTGAGCACGACGAGACCGCTGTAGGCGACACCGGCGATATGAGAAAGCGGCACCCGCGCGCCTTCGGAGACGATCGCGGGGCTACGGCGTGAAAGCCACGCGATAGCGAAGGCGATCAGTGGTACCACCTGCATGGCGTGGAGACCGACGAAGTGCGGCACGCGAAGATCGCCTGCGACCGTGCTCCATCCGGTGATCGGCAAGCCGGGTCCGCCGTCGGCGATGCCCACCGAGTGTGCCCCCATGATCGTCTCGGTCGGGTTCTCAATCAGTCCGGCCTCTTCGGCGGTCATCGTGAATGCGAGGCCCATTCCTACCAGGCCGATGACCAGGCCCCATCCCACGGCGATTCTCAGCGCCTGATCGCCGCCTCGCGATGCGAGCACGAAGACGGCGAGCACGATGTTCGACAGCCAGACGATGACGATGATGATGCCCATTGAAGCGGTGACAGCAGTGTCGAAGACGGTTTGGAAGTTGAAGTGGCTCAGTGTGCCTCGGACGATCTGGAACGTTATCAGCGCCAGTTCGAGGAAGATTCCTGCCGCGATGATGGTGCACAGCCCCCGTGCTGTTCGGCGTGCCCGGGTCACGTGCGGGAGGAGCACGGCGAGCGTCGTGGTGTAGATCGCTATGGAGATGCCGAACTTGAAGGACTTGAGCCAGATCGGGGCGTTCACGAGTTCCCGCGGATCGAGGAACACCCCGATCAGCGCGATACCCGCGATCGCCAGCGAGCCGAAGGCGGCGAACTGGAGGGGACGATGGGCCAATAGTGCGTGACCGACTGTCCCGCGGAGGTTCATGATACTGCCGAGACGTGTCGGTGCCGACAAGCCGACAGTAGGGCCGGCTGCGCATGCTGACGGCCCCAACCGCCTCCACGCATTGAGCCTGCCTGGCGCGCATGGCTGATCCGACCACGAGAATCGCTGAGGACGTGGTCGCCGACATCGCTGGTGACTACCTGCGGCACCATCCCTCTCCTCTCGTGAACGCTACGTCACTGGACAGACTACACTGTAGCATGTACAGTGACGTAGCCCAGTTCCGAGGCAGGTTGAGCGAGCTTCGACGCGGACGGGGCACTGTCGACTCCATGAAGATGCGGTTCGATCAACTGCTTCGGCCCTATCTGACCTGAACGAAGTGACCAACGCCGATACCCGTGCTTCATTGCATCCGGTCATCGCCGAGGCGCGAACTCGCGGAGACACGCTAGCGTGCAGGACAACCGATTGGTCCCAGTTGGTGCTTCCCGGCTAGGTCCCGGGGAGGGAGAGCACCATGGTCTGCAGGTGCTGTCGATGTCCGTTGTATCTGACGCCGGGGATGGCTGGCGTCGCACCATGTCTGGTGAATCCCATGCGCGCGAAGAAGCGGATTGCCCGGGGATTGTCGACGGTCGTTTGCAGGTGGCAACCTGGAACTCTTGCCTCGTCGAGTCGGGTGAGCCAGTGGGTCATGAGTTGTTCGGCCACGCCTGTGCCGCGGAACTCTGCGAGGACGGCGATGTGCAGATGAGCGGGCCAGCGCGGGTCTGTGAACCCATCTCCCATCGATTCCTCGTGCCGCAGCCTGGCGAGGGCAAGGTCACGCAGGCTGCGCAGGAAGAACCTCAGGACACTGGGCCGACGCATCAGTCGGTGTTCCTTGATCGCACGATCAATTCGCTCGCTCTCGGTGGGGAACCGGGAACTGTCCACGCATCCGGTGAGGTAGCCGACGAGTCGGCCATCCCCATGCGCAACGAGCAGCGACTCGGGCTCGGTGTCCATGTAGGGATCGAGATAGACCGCCGCCTCGGAGTCGCGGTGTCCCCAGAGCTGATCGACCGGGGAGTCTGCGCCCGCGCGATCGAATAGTTGACGTAGCGGAACCCGGTCATCGTGCCGAAAACTGCGGACGACTGTCTCAGTCATGTCGTTGCTCCTTGGTCTTCGCGTTGGCGACCCAAATCGTCCCTCATGTCGCTCAAGCGGGTGGGGTGGTAGCAGAGCTGAATGTTTGACGAGTTGTCGAAGCGGCGTACTTCGAGCAGTTCCAGGCGCGTGGACTCGATGAAGAGCGGGATGCCACTGCCAAGCGCAACCGGACTGACCATGAGGTGCAGTTCGTCCACGAGTCCTTGGGCGAGGAGCGGGTTCCAAACGATGTGGCTGGCGAATACGACAATGTTTCCGTCCCCTTCGGCGGTCGCCTTTGCGAGCCAAGCGGCGACATCGGCTCGGCGGATGACGGTCGTAGTCTTGGCCCAGGGGTTGTCAGTCGGGATCGGGCCCCGGTCGCTGACGACGACCTTGGGCAGCCCGTTGAAGCGGCGGCTGATCTCCCGGTTGGTGTCGTCCACGTCGCGCGCCTCGGGCGCGTGCGGATTCTCAGGCTCTGGGGCATCGGCGATGTACGGCCAGTAGGCGCTGAATCCGTCGAAGGAATCCCGCCCGAGCAGCAGTAGCTCTGCGGACGCGATGCTCTCAAGGTTCGCCCGGTCGAACGCGGCATCCGTCGCCAGAGCGAGTGGGCTGCCCGACGCGTCGGCGAAGTAGCCGTCGAGCGAGACGATGTTGTTGACGATGACCTTGCGCATGATGGGTTCTCTTCCGTTCGGTTCTTTCATTGGTCCGGAACCGCATCAACGCGATGCCGCGCACCGGCTGTCACCCACCATCGCCCCAGGAAGGCTGAGACCGCGACGGCGAGATAGGTGAGGTAGATCCAGGGTCCCTGTTCGAGGTAGAAGCTCGTGTGATCGAGCGAGAGCGGGTGTGTGGGCACCACGAACGCGAGATAGTCCAAGAGCAGGGCGACGATGAGCCAGGCGAGGCCGAGGGGCCAGGCTGGATAGCGGAGGCGGCGCCCTGAGAAGTACCAGCGTGCCGCGCAGGTCCAGACCGCGAGGTTGAGGATCGGCAGGATCACAGCGACGCGCTGATAGGCGATGTTGTCTCGGACGGCCACCTCGTCCCAGGGAGATTGCCCCATCACGGCTGCGACACCCAGGTAGATGCCGAACCCCAGTGTCGAGACTGCGACGTAAGCGACAACGAGGGTGAGCAGTGCTCTGAGGGGGTCGAGTACCCGCATCACTTCTCCCATCCTTCCGTACGTGCTACAGTGTACACTACACATAGTTATTGATGGCGTGAAGGAAGAGGAGACTCATCAAGCCAAGAGGGCTGCTCACCCTAGGCCGCCCCGCGTGTCGTGGAGTCTCATCGGCGTCGGCTACATCGGTCTCCCTGACGGCGAGGCGGCTGCTGAGAAACATTTCATGGGCGAGTTGAAGAAGTCGCTCATCCGAACTGAGGAGGTATCTGATGTCTGGTTCACCGTTGAACCGTGTCGAGTCGATCGTGTTTCCGACACGCGATCTAGACGCGTCGATCAAGTTCTGGTCCGTCGCGTTGGGCCACGGGCCCGCGTTTCGGACCGATGACTTCGCCAGTTTCGAGGCTGGCAATGTCTCGGTCGGTCTGACGAAAGCGCCGTGGCGAGATGAGCCTGTGGTGTTCTGGGCGTGTGATCAGATCGAAGACGCTCATCGCGCGCTCACAGTTGCCGGCGCTGTCACGATGATCGAGGTGGCCGGCGGCACCCTGGAGGAACAGGGGGAAGGGACGCCGGTTGCAGGCGTCGACTCCGCTACCGGGGCCGTTGACGTGCCCGGCGCTCGTCTCGCGACGATGCGAGCCCCCGACGGCACGCTGGTAGCCCTCAACCAGGCGCTGGAAGAGAGCTGGTGAGGGAGCTCGAACTCGAATGACCACCGCCCGAAGGAAGGTTGCCGCTTTCTTGGCGCTCGTGGCCGCATCCGGTGTGTGCGGGTGTGCGCTGACCGATAGCGCACAGTTGGAGAAGGATCTTGTCGCAGAGCTGACTTACCGGGTGGAGAGCGTGACGGACGGGATCGAACTCGTCCGCGAAGACGTGATCGCAGACCCGGAGGACGTCATCGCCGGCTCGGATGTCATTGGCGATGCACGCTCACTCTCCGGCGGCTCGGAAGCAACGTGGCCGGTCGAGCCGTCGGCACTGTTGGCGATGGGTCGAACTGCGGAGACGGTGCGCTTGACGATGACGACCACTGCCAGGGTCGAGGGCGGCGGTGGTCTCAGCTACGAGGCGCTGTCGGGCCGCGTCTGTTTCACGATCGAAGTCCGCGCCGATTCGCCCGTAGAACTGCTCCCGTCAGACTGTCGTGGCGATGACGGCCGCATCCCGGATCACATTGCTGAGAGCGAGGAAACGATCGTCCCCCTCTCCGAACTCGAACTGACTCGGAGCTAGGTCACGGCGGATGGAGACGGAGGAGCGGAATCGATGACACAGCCGATCACACGACGAGCGCACGAGAACACGGTGCCCGCCCAACTGGACGCCCGCCTCACTGCCATCATCGAACGCCACGTCGAACGCGGACGTTCCCACCACGTTCTGATCGGCCTCACGGACAGCGGTGGAAAGCATCGCTGGTCGGCCGCGTGCGCCCGCACTCCGCTCGACCCCGCCGCTCCGTTCTTCATCGCCAGCGTGACGAAGCGCTTCATCATCGCACTGGTCCTACAGGCACATGAACGCGGCGAACTCGACCTCGACGGACATATCGGCCGCTACCTTCCCGCCGGCGACCCCCGAGGACTGCACGTCTGGTGCGGCATCGACCGGACGCAAGAGATCACAGTGCGGCACCTGGCAAGTCATACCTCGGGGTTACCCGACCACTTCGAGAAGCGTCGCGGACTAGGCAGCCTCGACCGAGCGCTGCGCCGGGGCGAGGACGCCGCGTGGACATTCGACGACGTACTGCACACGACGCGACATCTGCAGCGACCGCACTTCGCCCCGCAAGACCTCCGAGCCGCCCGACAGAAGGCACGCTACTCCGACACCGGGTTCCAGATGTTGATCCGCATCCTGGAGACAGCGACCGGCCGTTCCTTCTCGGAGCTCGTGACGATGAGAATCGTCGAACCGCTGGGACTCACCCGGACCCATCTTCCGCGTCGTGTTGCACACGGTCGCTCGGAGTCGCCCCCGACCCCCCCGACGCAGCTGTACTCAGGGCGGGCGCCTGTCACGGTGCCCGGCATGCTGGAATCCAGTAACGACCTGATGAGTACCACGAATGACCTTCAGATCTTTCAGCAGGCCCTTTCCACAGGGTCGGTGTTCCACGAGCAAGAGACATCGGCTCTGCTCACCGAGCGGTCGAACCGCCTGCGCAACATCCCGATGCTCACCTACGGCCTGGGAACGATGACGTTCCGTGTCGGTCGACTCATGTCCGGCGGCGCTCCGGCGAGAACGCTCGTGGGACACTCCGGAGCAACTGGGAGCTGGCTATTCTCCTGCCCCGAGGTCGACCTGCACCTCGCAGGCACCGTTGACCAGATCGGGAGCAAGGCCGCGCCGTTCGCACTGATGGCCAAGTGCCTCGCCGCGTGGACCGAGGGGCACAAACCGGCTCCGTGAGCAGGGCTACGGGGCGGAGCGAGGGCCCGAGGAGCGCTCGATCAGGGATTCCACGCCGGCACACAGAAGATTCAGCCCGAAACCGAAATCGGGATCTCTGACCCACTCCTTCCAGCTACCGAAGTCATCAACCCGAGCGAGCGAGGTGAGGATCGGATAGTCCCGCTCATCGAGCACCGCGCTCAGCATGGCAGCGTACCCAGCGCTACTTGCGAACTCCTCCGATGCACTCTGCGCAGGCGTGGCAAGATCATGAACCAGCTTGGCCTGCGCAAACGCGTAACCAGAGAGCGCGATAGCGATGTTAAACCGCTCTCCCACGCTCAATCCCGTCGCTTCGAGCGCACGGAGCATCGCCTCAAGCCAGCGAAGCTCACTCGGGCCGGAAGGCGGCCCGGTGCGCGGAATATCCAATGTCCACGGGCGTCCGCGCAGATGGTCGAGCTGAGCCCGGGTCCACACGACGACGTACTCGCGCCAGCCGAGCTCACCTTGCACTGGCGGGACCGGTGCCGCAGCGTCCGCCATCATCGTGAGTAATTCGTCCTTGCTGCCGACGTAGCGGTAAAGCGACATCGCCGCAACCTTGAGTTTCGAGGCGACGGCACTCATCGTCACCCCGGCGAGGCCCTTCTCATCAGCAAGGGCGATCGCGGTTTCCACGACCGTTGCGGTGTCCAAGCTCGGGCGTGGCCCGTGCCGCGCGGCCTCCTCTCGCCCCCACATCCGCGCAACGATCGGAGGGAGGGGGTGCTCGTCCGCCATCGCTTCCTTCCCGCCCTGGCCGGCTGTCCGAACATCGGGGCGTTC
Organism: Antrihabitans spumae; assembly: GCF_043944905.1. Classification (NCBI taxonomy): domain Bacteria; kingdom Bacillati; phylum Actinomycetota; class Actinomycetes; order Mycobacteriales; family Nocardiaceae; genus Antrihabitans; species Antrihabitans spumae. The sequence goes on along the minus strand of NZ_JBIMSN010000024.1, from coordinate 924 downwards.
ACTGTTTCCCCTACAGTGTAGAGGTTCTGAGCGAGACAGAAGCCGCCAAGACGCTTGCAAGGGCTTCAGATCGCGTTCTGAAGTTGCGGATCGCCGCCGTAAATGCCGTAGTCGACAAGAGTGTCGGAAGGCTCCGATCGGCTGGACAGGGACTCGTGCCCGCCTCACTCGCCGCTGGCGGCGAGTATGGGTGGCTGGCTGGTCGGCCCATTGATGTACGCGGCAGCTTCCAGCACGTAATCTCTTCGTTGACCTCGCGAACAAGTTGTCGCCAGGACGCACCAGAGAACGGCGGAGCATGGGATTCGTCGGCCGACGACTCGCAGATGGTGGAGGTCGCCGACAGTCTCGACCGGCTGCTGACTAACGCGGCGAAGGCGGGAAGTCTGAACGTACACGGGGAGGGGTTCGACAACGGCCTCGTTGACCTGCTGGACGCGGCCATTGCCGAGTCCGATCCGTCTGTCGAGCGGTTGATGGCACTTCTAAACGAGCGGGGCTGGAAGGGCTGGACCCGCATCGAGCGACTACCCGCCGACAAGTCCAGCACATAGCCCCGCCGACAGCGGAATCCCGAGAGGCCACGTCCGGGGTTCGCTTCACGCGGTTTCGGCGCCCTCGGTTCCTCAAAGTCGCAGGCGACCCATAGCGAGAGTCCGTGCAGCCTCGTCCCCTGGATCGGCTTGTTCAGCTCCCCAGATGCGCCGGACGCAACCGAGTTCCCAAGTTCACGAGTAGCGGTGTCTGCATCCGGGGTTCGCCACGCCTGCGGAGCCACTTCATGCACGACCTCTCCTCGTATGCCGACCCGGGGTCAAGTCCCTGTTCGTGGTGTAACGGCTGATCCTTCGGAGATCGGTTAGAAGTGTTGAGACGCTCTCGGGATGACGACCACGGCGGGGGCATCCGTCGTCCCGATCGACG
>NZ_JBIMSN010000023.1:0-47258 GCF_043944905.1 Antrihabitans spumae | reverse complement strand
GCACCATTCTTTGTCTGCGACACAGTCCTCTGCCGAATTAGCGTGAAAGCGCGAGGTTAGCGATCGCAGATGAGGAGTAACTGATGATCAGCGGTATTGCTTCCACTGTTCGACGGTTTCTAGAGCCGCCGGAAGGCGTTGATCGAAGTCGCGACGATCACAGCATGACCGATCAGGCGTCGGTAGTCATCGACGCACCGGTGCAACAGATCTGGGATTTGGTCACAGATATCTCCGGCATGGGCCGATGGAGCTCGGAGAACCGCAGCGGGTACTGGCTGGGTGACGCAACGGGTCCCCGGGTCGGTGCCTGGTTCGTCGGAGTCAATCGCATCGGGCCGGTGGTGTGGGCGACACCGTGCGAGGTAACCGTGTCGAATCCATTCGAGCACTTCGAGTTTCAAGTTCACATCGTCGGACCACGGTGGGGTTATCGACTAGAACCTCATGAGCGTGGCACGTTGCTCACGGAGTACCGCGAATGGCCCTACAAGTCCGCGTTCAATCGAGCGTTGCGCTGGTCCGGACCAGTCGGCCGGCTGAGGGATAACCATGCATTGCATGGGCTTCCGGTAACCCTGGCGGCACTCAAGGCTCACGCCGAATCGAAATCCGCCACGTTGCGACCTTTGCAATCGAGGCGGGATCTACGTTTTCCGCCACCCTTCGTCATCACGACTCCACAGCGTGGGTTCGTCCTCGACGGTGATGACGTCATTGTTCAGCCACCACGTCGCGTCCGGGTCCCAACCGGCGAGGACGGTCGCGCCCGAGTTGTGCGACAACGGAATTGCGAGACCGGGGGTCGTCAGGTAGCCGTAGATGCTGAGATGCACGGCGTCGTAGTCTTCGGCCACCGCGACCCAGTCGGGAATGAACCAATCGTGCCGCTCCCCCGTCGTGACGAACCAGTCCGACCACTTCGATTCGGGTACTGCAAACGGATACGAATCGACGAGGCTGGCCCAGTCCGTCGGCTGGGCAATTTCGTAGACCCGAGGTGTGCCGAGGACATGCACCGGCCACACTCGTGCTTCGCCGCACCCGGAGGAATCCTCCTCGAGCAACAACTCGAGCGCGCCGAGGCCGTCCCGGGATCTGCTCGTCGACAACGTGTTACCTGCAGGTGTCGACCACCATTCGCCGCCCACTTGGTGGTCAGGACGATCGATTCGAAGACTGCGGAACCGAGATTCCCACTCCAGCGCGCGCTGTCGCCATAGTTCCAAGTGGTCTTCCGAAGGGCGGTACGGCTCAGTGGATTCCGGCCACTGATCGACCGAATACGGGTGAACGACAAGGCGTTGGTCGTCGAGGTCGACGGACTCCCCCCACCACCGAGCGTGCGGGGAATCCAATGCCGCGGCGATTACCGGGCGCAATGTCTCCACTACCTCTGGGTCTGCGAACAGCACGTCCTCGTCGTCAGGCGGCTGCCAGTAGCGCGCAAAGTCGGTGGCGAGCGACAAGGCATCGAGCAGATCCAATTCGGACAGTCTCGCGACAGCTTGGATATCGACTGCCCTGACTACGTCGCGAACATCTTTCGGGGTTATCGGCCGACAGAAGTAGATATCGTCCGGGCTGCATTTGTACGCGACATTCGCGGCAAAGAATCGACCGCGAGGCGACGCGAGCGCAAGTGCGACCAGGTCCATTGGTCAAAGCTATCGGAGAAGCGTGCACCGGAGCACGACCCACGGCAGCGGCCTGGGACCATCTATCTATGACGTCGCCGGCAGTCACTGAAAATGGGAGCACGATCTACGACCGCATCGTGCAGCGCCGGGGTGGTCCGCTACCGCCAGTCCGGGCCGCAAACAGGTTGTCCGCGTACATCTACGGCAATATCTTGACCTGTGCGTCCGTTGCGATAGCTACGCCAGATGGTATCGACGACGGTTCGGCTGCGGCGCTGGTGCTCGGGACTGCGGCGACCACATTCGTCGCACACATTTTCGCGGATATGGTGGCGCATACGAATATCCCGGACTCCGATGAGTCCTCGAACGAAGACACCCGTCGGATTCATTTGGGCGAACATCTCCGTGACGCAGTGCCTATCGCGTCGTCGGCATTCATACCGGCATTCATTCTCCTGCTCGGTTGGCTAGGTGTGCTGTCGCCACTGTGGGCACAGTTGTTGGCAGGTGCAGTGGTTATCGTCCGAATAGCAGGTGTGCAGATAGCTACCCAGCGCATCCGAGGGAACGGGTTGTCGCTGCGCTATGTGATCGCGGGACTTGTGACCGCCGGTCTTGCGGCAGCGATTGTTGTGATCAAAGTACTGGTCACGCATTGATGGCATATCGAAAAGGGGCTGAAACTTATATGGCAGCGCAAAACACCTCCTCACTCGGAGCGCCGTGTTGGGTGGAGGCATTTCAACAGAATCCCCGAGCGGCGACCGAGTTCTACGGCAAGCTATTCGGCTGGACTTTCGATGAACCCACCGCGATGCCAACAGGTTCCGAAGGCGAGTACTTCACGGCCCGACTCGACGGGAAGCGAGTCGCTGGGATCGGTCAGGCGCCGCCGTCGACTCCGGTCGGCTGGATGACGTTTGTCGCCGTCGATGATGTGGCGCAATCTCTTTCGCTCGCCGAGCAGGCAGGAGGCACACGCGTCGTCGGACCGGTGGCCGCTAGCTTCGGCGGTGAGATCGGCATACTTACCGACGCCACTGGCGTCCCGTTCGGGTTGCGGCAGTCGCGAGATGTCAGTGGCGCCGAGGTGGTCGGCGAGCCCAACTCCTGGGCGATGAGTTCGCTGCACACCACCGACCTCCCTCGAGCTGAAGCGTTCTACGGCAAAGCATTCGGGTGGGAACTCGCGTCGGTTCCAGGTGCCGGATTTTCGAAATGGGTCCTCCGGGGCGAGGTCGTTGGCGTCGTGACGGCGACGGATGGCACTGTGCCGCCGCACTGGAGCATCAATTTCGCCGTCGTCGACGCTGACGCCTTCGCTCAGCGCGCCGTCAGCCTTGGCGGCTCAGTCCTCATGGGTCCGATGGACACGCCAGGGTTCCGCAACGCAGTGATCGCTGACCCGCAAGGCGGCGTGATAGCGGTAAGCGCGGTGACACAGCGATCTGCCACGGAGTGATTTGCTACTGAGCCTCCGGCTTCATCGAAATCATCTGAATCAGGTTGCCGCAGGTGTCGTCGAACACGGCGACCGTTCCGACTCCGATATCGGTCGGCTGCTGCGTGAATACAACCCCGGCCTTCGTCAAACGTTCGTACTCGGCGTCGACGTCGTCAACAGCGAACTGCGCCAACGGAATCCCATCGGCCACCAGTGCGTCGCGATAGGGCTTGACGGCCGGGTGGCCCGCCGGTTCGAGCAGGAGATCGGGCCCGTCCAGTGCATCGGGTGATACGACGGTCAACCAGGCGTCCTCCCCCACCGGCACGTCGTGATGCTTGACGAAGCCGAGAACGTCTGTGTAGAACGCCAACGCGGCCCGTTGATCGTCGACGAAAATGCTGGTCAATTCAATTCTCATGTGCTGGAGCCTTTCTCGGCTACTGGCCAGCGCTGCGTTATCGCAGCGAGTGGCTCACTGTTGAAGAAATGGAACTTCGATCGGCCTCGACGCTCCGTAACGACAAGTCCCGCCGACTCGAGCACGGCGAGGTGCTGAGAGATGGCTTGTCGTGTCGAACCGAGCCCGTGGCGCATCGTGAGCAAGGTGCAGATCTCGAACAAGGTCTGTCCGTCACTGGCGGCCAGTTCGTCGAGTATGAGGCGCCTGGTCTCATCGTCGAGTGCTCTGAATACGTCCGCCACACCGATCACAATACGCAAGTAGCTACTTGCATATCAACCCCCCGCGGGATTTCAGTCGCCAGGCCGCTCGACCTGTTCGGCCAACCGAGCTGGTGCCTGCAGGCAGTACGAGTCGGTCAACATCTCGGTGAGCTCGTCCCAGTCGGTCTCGTCGTCGATGATCAGGCCGACGGTGTTGGTGCCCCACTCGGTCTTGAAGTACGGCGGCCCAAGGTTTTCGAACGCCAGCACCTCCGACGGTTCGGAGCGGAAGAGAATCCGAAACAGCTGGTCCTCACCGCCGAACACATGGGCAACGGTCGAACTGCCGACCCGCCACCGAATGCCGACCCAGGCCGACTCTTCGTCGCAGCTGGGAAATCGACCGAGAATGTCGCGGAGACGCTCCACCCATTCGCGCGGTACATCAGGACGATCGGCCACGAAACGAGAATGCCATACCGATCACCTGCTCGATCATCCGGCAGCGGCGACCAAAGTTGTTTCGATTGTCTCCCAGGATATTCCGGCCGGAAGAACGACCATCTGAATATCGGCGTCGGGTGTCCATCGGTCGAATGTCGCACGCACCTGGTCAGGCGTTCCATGGGCTGTGAACGCGTCCAGGGCGGCCTCCGCCTCCGGCGGAACGATCGAACGCGTCGGGCTGGGTCGCGGATTGGCGTCCCGAATGGCCCGGACCTCGTCGCCGAATCCTTGGTCGGCAATCAGTTCCGCATAGCCGTCACCCATGGCGCAGATGTACCAGGCAAGGCAACTGGCAGCAATGTTGCGCGCGATCTGTGGGTCGGCGTCGGCGACTGCGAACGGTCCGGCCGCGACCGTGATCGGCGGACGGCCCACGCGCAGACTCTTGATTTCACCGGCGCGCTCGCGAAGACGCTCCTGGGTGAGGAACAGCGGATACCAACCGTCGCCATGCTCGGCGACCACGCGCGTCGACAACTTGCCGCTGCCCGCGATCCAGATCGGAAGTTCCGGCGCCGCAGCGAGTCCCAGTTTCATAGGGCGTGCCTGTCGCGACGGGTCGATATGGACTCGTTCGCCGGCAAGAATGGACCGCACCTCGCCCGCAACTTCTCGAAGTTTCGCTACCGGACGCTCGAACGCCATGTCGTGCAGACCCTCGGTCATTGCGCGACTACTCGCACCGAGACCGAGTATTGCTCTGCCTCCGCTGATTTCGTCGAGAGTCGCTGCGCTCATCGCGAGCGCAGCCGGTGTACGACTCCACACCGACAGCACCCCTGATACCAAAGAAATTCGCGACGTCTGCAGCGCGACCTCCGTCAGCAGCAACGTCGAATCGTGACCCCAACCCTCGGCGAGCGAGAAGATTTCGAAACCGAGTTCTTCGGCTCGGCGCGCAGTAGCGACGATGACGTCACGTCTGGTTTCCATCGGTGTGAAGGCAACACCGAGACGACGTGCGGAGGATTCGACGGCCATACGAGGTGGAACGGACCAACCCCCCGTTCGGTTCAACTCACCGCGTCAGAACGTTTTCTTGTTCCACACGGGACATCTTCGCTGGATTGCGCACGATGTAGAGCCCGCTGATCAGACCGTCGTCGATTCGCACCGCGACGACGTCGTCGATCTCCCCGTCGAGTCGAAGGATCAACGCTGGGCAGCCGTTGATCTGCGCCGGTTCGACGGTGAAGCGGCCGGCGACACGAGGCAGTCCGACCGCGAACAATCGCGCCACTCGCGCTGCCCCGACGACCGGCCGCGGAACGGTCTGCGCAACACCGCCACCGTCGCCCAGCAGCACCACGTCCGGGGCGAGCACGTCGACGAGGCCCTGAAGATCACCGGTCTCGATCGCGCGTCGAAATGCGTCGAGTGCGTGTCTGGACGCTGCCGCAGACACTGGTCCGCGTGGTCGTCGCGCAGCAACGTGTGCACGTGCTCGATGCGCAATCTGGCGCACAGCAGCGGGATTCTTGTCGATGGCGTCGGCAATCTCGTCGTACTCCAGAGCGAATACTTCACGTAGGACGAACACAGCCCGTTCGGTTGGCGCGAGAGTTTCCAACACGAGAAGCATCGCCATCGAGACGCTGTCGGCAAGTTCTACGTCCTCGGCCACATCGGGCGACGTCAGCAGCGGCTCGGGCAACCAGTTGCCGACGTAGGACTCTCTGCGTCTGCCGACCCGACGCAACTGACTCAGCGCTTGCCGGGTGGTCACGCGGACGAGGTAGGCGCGCTGATCCCGAACATCGTCGAGTTCGACGTCCACCCAGCGCAGCCAGACTTCCTGCAGTACGTCCTCAGCGTCCGCCGCCGATCCGAGCATCTGATACGCAATGGTGAAAAGCAGATTTCGCTGTTCGGTGAACGCCTTCGTCGCGGTTTCCATGTGCTCGCTCATCGTCGATTCCCCTTCGCGCGCGGACCTGTCCCCCATAGGACGCCGGCCCCCACCACTTTGTGACATCCCGTCAGCCAAGCGCCGCCGCCAGCTCGGCTACTCCCGGTCCATCGAGATCGTCAAGCGCAATCCGACGCCCACACACAGCGAGCAATAGCGACAGTGCGGGCCCTCGGACTTCCGGGCCGTCGCCGATCGAGAGGTCGGCGTCGGTCGCGGTGAAACGACAACGTGCCACCAGTTCTTTGGCGCCGCCGAACGAGGCTGATGTGTTGGCCTGCAATCGAATCGATCTGACGACTGCTTCGATCGGGTACACACCTTTCGAGCCCAACGCACGCCGAATGTCCTCACCGTGCACGATTGCCTCCACGAGCCGACTGTCGAGCGGAGCCGGCGGCGTCGAAGTCCGCGCCGCGACGTCGCGAAATCGCTGCAGAGTCTCTTGCGGTGAGCCACCGCGCTCACGATCGACGCCGCAGGCATTCTGACGGTCGAAGTCGAAACGCGCGCGAGCGAGACCAACGACGAAACCCAGTCGGGTCGTCTTGGCGGTGTCTATCAGATGAGCGACGACGTCGCGCACGGTCCATGTTCCGCACAGCGACGGCTCGTCCCATTGCTTGTCGTCCAGCTGCTCGAGGTCGGCGATCAGCGCAGCACGCTCCGCATGTACCAGTTGCCAAACGTCGCTCACAAGTTCTCCTTCGGTCGGTCGACTGCGTTCCGACAGGTAAGACCGACGATGCCGTGCGAACTCATCGGTCGGGTCGGCGGAGCAGTTGTGAGCTGCCCCGCCGGACCGAATCCAACGACTCTGTCCCCAGCTAGTGGTTGTACTCCACCGCAACGTCGAGCACCCAGGTCACCCCGAACTGGTCTGTCAGCATTCCGTACAGCGGCGACCACGCTGCGGGGGCGAGCGGAGCGGAAATGGTTGCGTCTGCGCTGAGTCGTCCCCAGTAGTCCTCGATTTCCTTCGCGTCCGTGCCTCTGACCGATACGAAAAAGGCATTGCTCCCCTGATCCCACAGCTTCGACGATTGGACGTCGTAGGCCATGATCTGGAAGCCGCTGCTCGAGGTGACCTGGCCCCAACTGAGCTGATCCGCCTGGTCTGGATCTTCGACGCTGTGCGCGTCCCGGTAGCTGACTGCGACGAGGTCGCCGCCGAAGACCGACTGGTAGAACTCCAACGCAGCTCGAGCATTGCCTCGCAGGTTGATGTGAGCGACTGTCTTGATTGCCATGATGGGCTCCCTTGGTTTTCGTTTCGTACTTCTCAACGATCTCGAACGAAGAGGACAGGGAGTGTCCGCTTCTTTCTGCGCTGGCAAGATTGCTTTGACCGGCCTTCCGTAGGGTGAGTCGCGTGACCAAGGTGAGTTCGCAACTGCACGGCAGGATCCGCGTCGCCGACGATCTCCCTGCCGTGACCGACATCGGCGACGAAGATCCGACAGGCACCGAACGTGCCGCCGTCGAACGCATCTGGCACTTCGCCGAACACTGGTATCGCGCCGGAATGCACCCGGCGATTCAGGTATGCATCCGGCACAACGGGACCGTCGTGCTCAACCGAGCGATCGGACACGGCTGGGGCAACGGCCCGGCAGATCCCCCTGACGCCGAGCAGGTTGCCGTTTCGACGGACACACCGTTCTGTGTCTATTCGACGGCCAAGGCGATCTCGGTGACTGTCGTACACATGTTGATCGAGCGTGGCGTCATGGCCCTCGACGACCGTGTGTGCGACTACCTACCGACCTACACGAGCCACGGCAAAGATCGCACCACCATTAGGCACGTCTTGACGCACAGCGCGGGCGTACCGGTGTTCAGGGGGCCCAGGTTCGACCTTCGCCGTTCCGAGGACAGCGACTACACCCGCGAGATGCTCGCGCAGCTGAAGCCGATTCACCGTCCTGGATTTATGCACATCTATCACGCTCTCACCTGGGGGCCGCTGGTCCGCGAACTCGTCGGGGCTGCCGCAGGCAAAGGTATCCGCGAGGTCTTGGCAGACGAGATTCTCGATCCGCTCGGCTTCCGCTGGACCAACTACGGGGTCACCGAAGCGGACGTGCCACTGATCGCGCCGAGCCATGCGACCGGTACCCCGCCGCCGCCCGCGATCGAGGGAGCCTTTCGCAAAGTAGTCGGCGGCACGCTGACGCAGACGATCGCCAGGTCCAACACTCCGCAATTCTTGACCGGCGTACTGCCGTCGTCGAACACGGTCTCCACTGCCTTCGAGCTGTGCCGATTTGCCGAAATGCTCCGTCGCGGTGGCGAACTCGATGGCGTGCGGGTTGTGAACCCGGAAACGTTGCGATCGGCCGTCGTCCAGCAGCGGCGGCTGCGACCCGATATCGCGACAGGCGGAGTTCCCCTGCGTTGGGGCACGGGTTACATGCTCGGATCGCGGCGATTCGGACCGTTCGGTCGCAATGCGAGCGCAGCATTCGGGCACACCGGGCTCACCAACATCGCGATGTGGGCCGATCCGGAGCGAAATCTGTCCGCGGCCGTGGTCAGCAGTGGCAAGCCCGGTTCACATCCGGAGGCCAAGCGATATCCCGCCTTGCTCGACACCATCGCCGAGGAATTTCGGCCCTAGGCGGCTATGCCGCTCGTGCGTCTTTTCGGCGGTCCCACCCTCCGAAAGTACTCACGAGGCCGAAGGCCCTATCCTCCGAATTGTCGGACCCCAGGGCTATACAGGACTCATGGCACTGAACTGGAAGCTCGTCATCGACACAGCGGAAGCACCTGTAGTCGCCGATTTCTGGGCTGCGGCACTGGGTTACGAGGTCGAGGATCCAAGCGCGCTCATCGAGCAGCTACTGTCGGCCGGCCACCTCCCTGCCGAGGCGGTCCTGGAGCACAGAGGGAGCAAAATCTTCCGCGGGTACGCAGCAATCCGTCACCCAGATGATCCGTTCGACCCGACAAGCGGAGTCGGGCAGGGTCGGCGTCTGCTGTTTCAGGATGTACCGGAGGCCAAGTCCGGCAAGAACCGCCTACACATCGATGTGCACAGTGAGCCGGGTGGTCTGGACGACCTCGTCACGCGGCTGGAAGGCTTGGGGGCGACCCGCGTTCGCGAGTTCGACAAGGGTCCGGCAGGGCACTGGTGGGTCATGCAGGATCCGGAGGGCAACGAATTCTGTGCTTCCTGAATCGCTTTCGGTAGCTACGCCAGAGTTCTAGCTCGCCGACGTACAGTCGAAAACAATGTGGCCGAGCGGAGTTGTGCGTGTGGTGTCGACCCGGAGCCCAGCAGCCGCTGCAAGCGCGGCATAGTCGTCGACACTTCGTTCTCGACCACCCGCCAGCACCATCATCCGCAGGTTCATCTCGGCGAACATGGCCGGATCGTCACCGGCAATGCCGCGCGACTCGATCATGACGACCCGGCCAGCACTGCCTGCCGCTTCCGCACACCGGCGCAGTATCGCTGTTGCCTCGACGTCGCTCCAATCATGCACAACCCGTCGGACGACATACACGTCACCGCCGGGAGGCAATGGATCGAAGAAGCTCTGACCAACTACGTCGCAACGATCTTCGAGCGCACGCATGGCCAAGAACTCTCGCGCCCTCGCCGCTGTAGCCGGCAGGTCGACGACGGTCCCCCGTGCAGTCGGGGCCGCCTGCAGAACTTCGGCCAGAAACGCACCGGTACCTCCCCCGACGTCGACGACGTGCGCCGCTTCCGACCAGTCGTAGCCGCCGACCGCATCGAGAATGTAGTCGTCGCCACTTGCCATCATGGCGTCGAACGACGAAGCGACATTCTCGTTGTCGGCGAGATACTCCCAGAAGGGCGAACCGAAAACCGTCTCCCATGCGGGCTCTCCTGTTCGGACCGTGTGCAGCAGACCGGTGAACGCTACGTCCATGCGACCGCCGAATCCGTCGAGGTCCAGCATGGCCTTCATCCCGGCGGGATGGTCCGAAAGCAATAGTGCCGCAACATCGTTGATGCCGAATCTGCCGGCCTGCTTTTCGACGAACACACCCTGGGACACCAGGTGTCGCAACAGACGACTCAGTGCGTCGGGGTCGGTTCCGGACCTTCCAGACAGCTCTTCGATCCCGTCAGCACCATCCGCGATGAGGTCTGCGAGCCGCAAGGTTGCTGCGGCGCGAATGGCCCACGGCGTCACCAGGTCTATGCGTGTGGCCAAAATCTGCCAGGCCGAGTACCACGCCGAAGATTCAGGAGCCGAATCGTCGTCCGACGAGGGGCTCATCGCTCGGACTCACCGTCCCACCATTCGAGAACTCTTGTGCCGCAGAGAGTCAGCCATTTGGACGGCTCTCCTTCCGGAACGTCGATCTCGAACCACATCCGCCCAGGTACGCGGCGACCCTGGCGCCAGGTCCCGTCGGGTTGACGGGCGGCACGGATGAGGGCGATGGCATCGGACATCCGTGGGTTCGGCGGCGTTGCGTCGAACTGCGATACCTCACGGAAATAGTCGGCAGCGTTGAGCACGCTGTAGAACCAGAAGAACGGAAAGGCGACGTGGTCGACCCACGCTGCGATCGGTTCACCGGTCGAGAGCCTGCGGAAGAGTTCGCGCTGCAGTAGGTACTCCTCCCCGGATTTTCGCGCTGTGCGGGTGCCTTCCGTGCCACCGGTTGCGATCTCGTGCGCGAGCAGGCCTTTAAGCGAATTTATTGTCGAGTGGACCGAGGATCGCGTCGAACCCTCGACCCACTCACAGTTCCAGCCACCGTCGGGAAGCTGATGCTCGACCAACCAGTCGACGATTCCCGAGATGTCGGCGCCGAGCCACAGTCCGTTCTGCACCGTCCACGCGTTGATGCAGCAATCGACCTCGCCGCCCCAATACGGCAGGTCGTCGTACTCCCAACGGCTGTTTTCGCTGAGCAGTTCGACCGTTCGACGCTCACGCAATATGTCGGCATCGACCCCCCACTCCCGGAGGAAGTTGAGTGACCAGGTGGTTGCGGTCCACGGTTGCCCGCCTCCGGCGGCGTCGGGCCCGTCGGGATCGAAGTCCTTCGGAAAGAACGCTCCACCGGCCCACTGCCCGTCGGCGTCCTGAAGAGCGAGAAGTTGCGCACCGAAACCAACGGATGCGACCTTGGCTCGCGTCGCCACCCACACCGCGGGTGGTTCGTGCAGCAGGTCGCGCTCGACCTGCCACCGCAATGCGGGATCGGAGTCCAATAGCCACGGGATGAGGTCGCCAGCCACCATGGTTCGACTCTATGCAATCCATGGCGTCGCGCATTCCGTTGTCGCGTAAGCGGACAGAATCTGTCCGCTTCTCGTGGCAGCATCAGTGACCATGCCGAAGACCTCAGCGCGTTTACTGGCACTGCTGTCGTTGTTGCAAGCGCGCCGAGACTGGCCGGGCGCGCTGCTCGCCGAGCGGTTGGACATAAGTGCGCGGACCGTGCGACGCGATATAGATCGGCTGCGCGAACTCGGCTACCCGATTCACACCGCCAAAGGTCCCGACGGTGGGTACCGGCTCGAGGCAGGCACGCAACTGCCGCCGCTGTTGTTCGACGACGACCAAGCTGTCGCCCTTGCCGTCGCCCTTCGAATTGCAACGACAGCCGACGCAGGCATCGAAGAAGGCGCGACGCGAGCGCTCAACACAATTCGGCAGGTCATGCCGACGAGGCTGCGTCACCGCATCGATTCAATTGGCTTCACCTCCGTCGAAAGACCGTCGCTGCAACGGATTCCGCAGGCAGACAGCAGCGTCCTCGCCGCGCTGAGCGTTGCCGTTCAGGTTCGCGAGGTGCTGCGGTTCGACTACCAGAACGTTGGCGATGCCTCGAATCTCGGCCCGCCTCGCCGCGTCGAACCTCACAACCTCGTGACGTGGAGCGGGCGTTGGTATCTCGTCGGCTGGGATCTCGATCGCGACGACTGGCGAATCTATCGGGCCGATCGCATCACGCCGAAGATCCCGACCGGACCACGCTTCACTCCACGCGAGCTACCCGAAGGCGGTGTTGCCGGATTCGTTACCGCCAAGTTCCAAGGCGGGTCCGGCGGCTGGCCGTGCCGCGGCGAGGTGATCCTGGATCTTCCTGCCGCAGATGTCGCTCGCTTCACTCATGACGGAATCGTCGAAGCCGTCGGCGAGGACCGGTGCCGACTCGTCGCAGGCTCATGGTCGTGGCCTGCGCTCGCGGCCAGGATCGGCAGGTTCGACGCCGACTTCGAGGTCGTCGGACCGCCCGAACTCGAGGAGGCGTTCGAGCGCCTGTCACGCCGGTACGCAAGGGCCATGCGGGGGCCGATCGGCTGAGAGGTCCTGCCTTCGATTTTCGACACGCCTACCCCAACTCTTGACTTAGTCCAGAAAAGAAGGTCTTATCTCTTAGGTGTCCCCCACATCGAACTCCACCGAATTGCTGCGTAACGCGGCACTCCGGGTAACCCGTCCGCGGGTCGCGGTTCTCGATGCGGTGCACGCGAACCCGCATGCGGACACGGATTCGATACTCGGCTCCGTGCGTACCTCACTGCCCGAGGTATCCCGCCAAGCGGTGTACGACGTTCTGCATGCACTCACCGCGGCCGGCCTCATTCGTCGCATCCAGCCGTCCAATTCCGTAGCTCGCTACGAGTCGCGGATCGGCGACAACCACCATCACGTGGTGTGCCGGTCCTGCGGGATCATCGCTGACGTCGACTGCGCCGTCGGCGAAGCCCCTTGCCTCACCGCATCCCACTCCGATGGCTTCTCGATCGACGAGGCCGAGGTCATCTACTGGGGAACGTGCGAGAAGTGTTCAACAGCCAATAGTTCGCCGATCACAGCCGTGATCACAGCCCCGAAGCAGTAACTCCCGGAAAGGTTTGTCGTGTCGGAAACCCACGAAACCCGCGTTGCCGAAATGAACGAGGAGGAGAGCAAATGCCCCGTCACACACGGGCGCCGCACTCACCCGACCGAAGGAGCTGGCAACCGTGACTGGTGGCCGAATCAGCTCAACCTGAAGATCCTCCAGAAGAACCCCGCCGTCGCCAACCCGATGGGTGACGACTTCGACTACGCCGCCGAGTTCAAGACCCTGGATCTCGCTGCGGTGAAGCGCGATATCGAGGCAGTCCTGACGGATTCGCAGCCGTGGTGGCCGGCCGACTACGGCCACTACGGGCCGTTCTTCATTCGCATGGCGTGGCACGCTGCGGGCACCTACCGCATCAGCGACGGCCGCGGCGGTGCCGGTGCAGGAATGCAGCGTTTCGCACCGCTGAACAGCTGGCCCGACAACGCCAGCCTGGACAAGGCACGCCGACTCGTGTGGCCGGTCAAGAAGAAGTACGGCCGCAAGCTGTCGTGGGCCGACCTGATCGTTCTGTCCGGCAACGTTGCACTGGAGTCGATGGGCTTCGAAACCTTCGGGTTCGGTGGCGGTCGCGTCGACCAGTGGGAACCCGAAGAGGATGTCTACTGGGGACCGGAGAACACCTGGCTGGGCGACGAGCGCTACACCGGTCAGCGGAGCCTCGAAAAGCCCTTGGCCGCAGTACAAATGGGTCTGATCTACGTCAACCCGGAGGGCCCGAACGGTAACCCGGATCCGCTCGCATCGGCCACCGACATCCGCGAGACCTTTGCGCGGATGGCGATGAACGACGTCGAGACGGCGGCGTTGATCGTCGGCGGACATACGTTCGGCAAAACGCACGGCGCGGCAGAGCCCGACCCCCACATCGGTCCCGAGCCTGAGGGCGCACCCCTCGAGGAGCAGGGTCTGGGATGGCGCAACAGCTTCGGCACCGGCGTCGGCAAGGATGCGATCACAAGCGGACTCGAGGGTGCATGGACCCCGACTCCGACCAAGTGGGACAACAGCTTCCTCGAAACGCTGTACGGCTTCGAGTGGGAGCAGTCCAAGAGCCCGGCGGGCGCCTTCCAGTGGATCCCGAAGGATGGCGGCGGCGCAGGCCTGGTGCCTGATGCGCACGTGCCGTCCGCGACGCACACCCCGGTGATGCTGACAACCGACCTCGCGATGCGTGTGGATCCCATCTACGAGCAGATCACGCGACGCTGGCTCGACAATCCGCAGGAACTGAAGGACGAGTTCGCGAAGGCCTGGTTCAAGCTGACTCACCGTGATATGGGACCGATCGTCCGCTACCTCGGACCGGAGGTGCCGCAGGAGACGCTGCTGTGGCAGGACCCGGTCCCGCCGGTGACGCACGAGCTCATCGGCGACGCGGATGTCGCAGACCTGAAGAGCCAGATCCTGGCTTCGGGACTGACTGTTGCACAGCTGGTTTCGATCACCTGGGCGGCAGCCTCGTCGTTCCGCGGCAGCGACAAGCGCGGCGGCGCCAACGGTGGCCGTATCCGCCTGCAGCCGCAGGCCGGCTGGGAGGTCAACGAGCCCGACGAGTTGGCCGTGGTCGTACGCACGCTAGAAGGAATTCAGGAGACCTTCAACGCTACGGGTAAGACGGTCTCGTTCGCCGACCTCGTCGTGCTCGCAGGCAATGCAGGTGTCGAACAGGCCGCGAAGAATGCCGGACACGACGTGACCGTTCCCTTCAAGCCCGGGCGTACCGACGCGACGCAGGAAGACACCGACGTGGATTCCTTCTCCGCACTCGAGCCGACTGCGGACGGCTTCCGCAACTACCTCGGCAAGGGCAACACGTTGCCTGCCGAGTTCCTGTTGGTCGACCGGGCGAACCTGCTCACCTTGAGCGCTCCGGAGTTGACGGTTCTCGTCGGCGGACTTCGCGTCCTCGGCGCGAACCACAAGAAGTCGTCGCAGGGCGTGTTCACCGACACCCCGGGGTCGCTGACCAACGACTTCTTCGTGAACCTCCTCGACATGGGCACCGAGTGGGCGCCTTCCGCGGCGGACGACGGAACCTACGAGGGCAAGGACCGCTCGACCGGTGCGGTCAAGTGGACTGGTAGCCGCGTCGATCTGGTCTTCGGGTCGAATTCGCAGTTGCGGGCACTTGCGGAGGTCTATGCAACCGACGATGCGAAGGAGAAGTTCGTCAACGACTTCGTCGCGGCCTGGACCAAGGTGACGGATCTCGACCGGTTTTAGGGCGCTTCGCGCCTCGTGCGTCTTTTCGGCGGTCTGGACCGCCGAAAAGACGCACGAGGTATGTCGGCTTCAGTGCCAATTGCTGATAGACCGCGTCCGGCGACGACGTTGCGGTTGCGATTCTGTGCAGGATGTCGACCATGTCAGTTCCTCTCGATTACGCAACGTTTGGTTGCACGAGAAGCATGGCAGACATCGACGCATTGGCAACTATTGGTTGCGTAAATGAGGGAAGGCTACAAACTCGCCAGGCTGGCGACGGTCGATGCACACGCTCGCGCCAATTCCTCGCCCTTCTTCGTGAAGTGGCGTCGGAAGTAGTCGACGTGTTCGGTGTGCTCGTGGAAATGGTGCGGCGTCAGCACTGCGGAGAAGACAGGCACGTCGGTCTCCAGTTGGATTCTCATCAGCGCGTCGATCACCGCGGTAGCAACGAAGTCGTGTCGGTAGATACCGCCATCGACGACGAGCCCACACGCGGCGATCGCGGCATAGCGTCCGGTACTCGCCAGCCGCTGAACGTGCAGCGGGATCTCGAAACTTCCTGGCACAGTGAAGACCTGGACGTCCGAGTAGCCCTGACTTTCGAGTTCGCTCTTGAACGCGTCGACGGCCTGATCGACGATGTCGGCGTGCCACCGAGCGGCAACGATGGCGATCGATCGAGATTGCGGTTCCGACATTTCCACTCCCCGTTGACGAGACCCCGCAGGGTCGACTGCGACGCTGCCCAGCAACGCCGAATGTTATTCAACATAGTCGTCGCATCGAGATCGACCGCCACGCAGTCACGCGCTTTTGGGCATGTAGCGGAACGCCGTGATCCCGCATTCGAATGGCGTCGCAGAGACAAGGCTCAGCTGCGCGTAGGCATCCTTGCCGAATACCGGCTTGCCCGCACCGATGGCGGTCGGATTCACAAAGAGGTTGATCTCGTCGAGCAGTCCGGCGGCGATGAGGTTGGCGGCGAGCGTCGCGCCGCCGTAGGTGATGATGTCGTTGCCGGGCTGCGCCTTGAGCTCGTTGATCGTCGCCACCAGATCACCGGCCACAACTGTGTTGTCCCAGGGTGATTCGGCGAGACTGTCGGAGATGACGACCTTCGGGGTGTTGTTCATGAAGTCGATCGAATCCTGATCCTCACCTTCGGGTCCTGCAGCCCAGGCAGGAATGAAGCCCTCGGCAAGTTTGCGTCCCAACACGATGCAATCGACGGTTTCGGTGAGGGCGCCGATGTAAGCGTTGAGGTCGTCGCTCCACGGGAACGACATCCAATCCATCTCACCGTTCTCCCCTGCCATGTAGCCGTCGACGGTGGTCTGGACCTGGAGCTTGAACTTGCGCATTGCGTGTCCCTTCGTGTCGGTGTCGAGTGGCGATTCGACTTTCGTTCTCGCCGTTCTCTTGCGCTTACAGCCTGGCGGAGCCTGCCTACGGTTTGTTTACGGTGCGCCTACCGATTGGCTGATACGAGCGAGCGGCGGCATACTTCCCGGGTATCCACGCAAACGCGATCACATGTGGAGTCTGGGAGACTAATGACGAATCGGTCCATGCTGACACGGTTCCTGATCGGTGCTGCCAATACGGTCGAACAGGTGGCGGCCCGAGCGGTCGCGACACTCAGCAGCGAGTCGGCCGCCGACGAACCGAGCCTGTCCCCCGTCGAAGATCCGAAAGTTGCTGCAGTGCAACGTGCGCAACGGGCTGCTGCGCGGGCGGGCGATCACGACCTTGCGCGTGAGCTGGCCGATGTCGAGATTCACCTTCGAAACCGGAGCGGAAAGACCGACGGTTCACTGATTCCGACCCATCACGATCGCAGCGCATCAGGCGCGAAGCTCGAAGGCATGCGGCAGGATCTGCTCGCCAAGACACCACGCCCGGATCCGTCCGCCCTCGACTGACGCGAGCCGTCCGCTCCCGAAGCGAAGTGTCGGCACGGACACAGTAGGACCGTCGGCGACCTGACAGACCCAAAGCGGTCGACACCGGAAACTTGTTCTCAACACAGGAACGACGCCGTGTCGGCCTACAAAACCTTTGGAGCACAACCCATGTCGAACTTCACCAAGCGCATCGTCACCGCCTCCGCCGCAATCCTCTTCACACTGTCTGCAGGAGCTGGAATCGCTTCGGCCGGCAATGGCGGCGGCGACTACGACTTCTACTGCAACAAGAAGAGCTCGGGCTACAACTTCACCTACTGCCACGATCATTTCGACAACAACGGCAATCGCAAGGACAACAACACGTTCCGCGATCGCAACCGCAACAACAACAACGACCACCATGACAACGACCACCACGGCCACAACAACCACCACTGATCCCGCGGCGCGAAGGGACCCCTGACCACACTGGATGTGGGCAAGGGTCCCTTCACGCCGTTCAGCCGCGGCTAGCGGGTGCCGACATACTCCACGTAGCCGGTTCCTGCGATATCGCTGCTCCGGAATTGCCCTGTGTAGGTGTAGCTTCCGACGTAGCCGCCTGCCATGCCGTACACGTAGTCGTCGTTGGTCACTGCTTCGAGTGCGATCAGGTCGTTGCCGCTGTCGTCTTGAACAGACCAGCGGAATCGTTTCGCCAGGTGCATCGCCACGTCGTTCGGTGTGGTCCGTGGAACCGCTTCGAGTTCGTCGACCTCGAAGGCGAAACCACGCTCGTACACCGCACCATGATCGGTCAGCGAGCGGACGTACACCGACCGTTGCAGAGGCAAGCCTTTCGGGCCGAGCACCTCTGTCATCAGCACCTGTGTCGATTCGTCGATATTCAGGATCTGGTAGGTGAAGAACTTCATCGGCAGAGCGATTGCGGTTCCCCGCGCGTACTCGTAGGTGTTCAGGCCGCTCAGCCGATGTGCCTGCCCGTCGTAGGTGACGGTTCCGGTGTGCTGGCACAGCAGGGACCAGTGGTCGTAGATGCCGGCGGGCAACTTGCTGAAGTGCGCGACCTTGTCGGTGGCAACGATGTCGAGTTCGACGTCGAACGCGTCGTTGGCGTAGGACAGATGGAAGTTCGGATAGTCGTGCCGCAGTTCGAGGTCGCTGCCGAACTTCACCACGCTGCCGTCGTCGGTCGCGGTGATGTCTTGCTCGACCCGATACCCACGAAATTGACCTGGAAAAGTGATCCCCGACCCGATCAGCACGTTGGCGGTGTCGCGCGGCGTCGTCTCGACGAGGTGCGGGTTGGTCCACAGGTCGATCGCCGGCTGCCCGATGACGACGATGAGGTCGAGAAAGTTCAGGGGCGCAGGTAGTCCAGGAATCATCATTCCGTAGTGGACGGTCGAGTACCGACCTACGGGCGGGTGCATCGGTGTCGTCGGATCGAACGGACGGCCATTGTGCCGCCAGTTGTGGTTGACCAACTTCTGTGCTGCTGCAACAAGCAACGCCGGATCCTCTCGCCGAAAGAAAGTCCTTGATCGCGTGTTCTGTATTCGCGACCCAATCGCAGAAATTCGCGCCGGACTAATTGACTAGACGGTAACTTACTGGTGAGTCATAAGTCCAGTGGCGATCCGCGCTCGGTTGCGTCGTCAATCGAGGTTCCGAAGTGATCTGATAAGGGTCATGGGCGAATCGAGTTCGGCAACACCCGATGTAGACGCTCTCATCGAAGAACTACATGGGCCACCAGTGCGGAGCGTGGATGCCTCGCTGCGGGTGCCCGCTGCCTCCGGGCTGTACGCGTGGTGGGCAGAACCCGTCACGTTCGAATCGTTGGCAGGTCCCCCGAACGGCCGCGATTCCTCGATGCGCCTTCTCTACATAGGTCTCGCATCGACCCTGCGACGAAGGATTGTCAGTAACCACCTCAAGCGAAGTGGGTCTTCGACTTTGAGACGCACCCTCGCCGGGCTACTCCTCGACTCGGAGCAATACAAGACGATGTGGACCGACCGAGTAGTCCTTTCGCCGCAAGACGAGCACCGATTGACCACATGGATGCACAATCACCTTGCACTGACGTGGTGCGCGCATCCCGATCCCGCCGCCGTGGAACGAACCATCATCGAAATCCTTCGCCCGCCGCTCAATGTCGACTTCGCTAGCGGTCCGAATCTCGCCGCTATCAAGAAAGCGCGAGCCGCCTATACCGAAAGCGCGGGACGGAAACCGCTCTGAGCTACGGCATCTCGATCGTTTCGGCGCGGGCGATGTCGCTGACGGCGCGTGCGATGTAGTCCTTCGTCGCGACCTTCGCGGCACCTGCAAGGTCAGCGATCACAAGCACGGCCGATTCGATGACGACCCGATTATCTCGCCCTCTCGGTGTCTCTTCGGCCTCGGCAACGCCGAGTGCGCCGGTGATCACGACAGCAAGAAACTCGACGTCGAGACCCTGCCACCAGGGTGCCGCGGCCCGAGCGCAGCGTCCGAGGACCTCGGAGACATCATCACCGTCCAACCCGTCCGGATGCAAGGTCTCCATCAATTCGCGAACGACTCGGAACTGCACTGCGGCAACCTGCTCGAAGGGCAATGCACTCAATTCCGCTATGGCAGCACTGAATTGGTCCGCGGAACCCGCTCGTGCCGCAGCATCCGCGCCGTAGGTTGCCGTGGCGATTGCACGCGGGATTGCTGGCCACTCGTTCGGCCACATTGTTGTCCTCCACTCCTCGGTCAGTGGCCAACTCTTGCACAGGTCACCGACGTGAAAGCGGATGTCAGCCGGATGTGAGTGGCGATCACGACAGTTGCCGACATGACCAACACATTGAGCAATGCCAGAACCAACCACACCCTCGATACCGCCATGCTCGAGCGTTTCCGCGCTCGAGCAGGTGAACTCGATCGGACCAATACCTACTTCCACGAGGATCTCGCCGACCTCCGCACAGTCGACTACCTGGCAGCGGCGGTACCGACGCACCACGGTGGTTGGGGACTGACGCTCGGCGATCTGGCACAGTCGCAACGCAGGCTCGCGCGCTACGCCCCGGCGACGGCCTTGGCCACGACGATGCACTTCTACTGGACCGGCCTTGCCGCGGAGTTGGAGCGATTCGGCGACAGCTCGTTAGTGTGGATCCTGCAGGCCGCGGCCTCCGGAGAGATCTTCGCAGCCGGACACGCAGAGTCGGGCAACGACGTTCCGGTTGTTCTGTCGACCTGCGTGGCGCAGCGCGTGGACGGCGGTTATCGCCTCACGGGACGAAAGCAGTTCGGATCCAATGGTCCGGTATGGAATTGGCTCGGTGCTCACGCGATGACAACCGACGGGCAGATCGTGCATGCATTCGTCGATAGGCGGTCGGACGGGGTGACGGTAGTGGAGAACTGGGACACCCTCGGCATGCGACCGAGTCAGAGCCACGACACCGTGCTCGACGACGTCTACGTCCCTGATTCACGTATCGGTCGGGTCCTACCTGCCGGCGACGACACCGACCTGTTCTACGTCGCAATGAACATGTGGGCACTACCGGTGATCGCGAACGTATACCTCGGAATCGCAGAGCGCGCAATGGAACTCGCGATCGCATCGGCACGAGGCAAGTCCTCCATCGCAATCGAACGCAGTGCTTACGCCTACAACCCGATGGTCCAGCACCAAGTCGCGCAGATGTATTTGGAACTCGACGCGGCGATCGCTACCGCCGACCGGTTCGTCGACGACTGGATGGCAGGAGCCGATCACGGCGCACAGTGGGGACCCAGACTGCTGTCGATGAAGTGGCGTTCGGTCGAGGCGGCCAAAAGGGTCGTCGACATCGCACTCGATGTCACGGGTGGCGCAGGGATGTTCCGCGGACGCGAACTGGAGCGGTTGTACCGCGACGTCCGTTGCGGCGGTTTCCATCCCGGAAACGACGCGCTCACACACGAAATGGTGGGCAAGGCCGCGCTCGGCATCACGGGACAAACGCCACGGTGGTAGGTCAGACCTGTCTGCGGCCGAAGGCCGACAACGCCGTTGCCGCGGCGGCGTTGTCGTCCAGCCTGCCACCCTCTGCCAAAGCTACTGTGTACCTCTCGGTTCCGAGGACCCGTCGTAACTCATCGGCAAGCTCGCGCAGGCGACGGTCGTCTTCGCCATAGATATCGTGCCCACCGGCCGACGACGTCACCGCACCGAGGAGCACGGCGGCGTCGCGGGTGAGGCCCAGCCGCGCAAGCAATTCGGCGACGGATCTCAGGGTTGTCCACTGCAGCGATCTGACACCTGCTCGACGCCAATGCGGCAACAGCCAGCGGTACAACTCGACCGCTGACTCGGTCTCACCATGACGGGTTTCCAGAGACGCCGCCGTCGACCCAGCGATGCCGAGCACGAACGACGAACCGCAACGCCGGGCAAGGTCCATCGCTCGCGCTAGCCGGATGGCAGCGGTGGCCGCGTCGGTATCCAAAACCGATTCGCCTGCAACATAATTGATCCAAGCCGCGCGCAGTATCGGAGTTCGTTCGTTCGTCGAGCGCAGCATCTCGGCGGCGAGCTCTGGTGCAGTTTCGTCGCCGCGGTAACCCCGCGCGAGGAGAACGACGCCTTCGCGTTCAGCTCGGCGAAACGCGTCGTCGTCTCCCACCGCAGAACCGTTGGGCGCAAACGGTTTATCGATCGCGTCGTCCAGGCGACCGTGGATAAGTGCCTGGAGGGTCAACAGAGCTGCGGTGTAGTACCCCATCGAGCTGATCGCCGAACGTGACGACAGCTCTTTCGAACGCGTCACCAAGGTGTCCATCAACTCGAGATCGCCACGTTTCCAGGCACCGACAGCACCGATCGCGAAAGCCTCGGCCACCCGCGGATCGGTCGAACCGGCAGCTTCAGCACGTTCGGCCACCGATTGCGCCCAGCCGAAGACTTCGGGTCGCATTCTGTAGAGCCCGTAGTCGTGCAGGTCCAGCGACGCGTCGAGCAACTCGTCGAAAAGGTCACGTCCGAGCAGATGCGCGAACGCATTTCGCAGGTCTGCGAGCGCCACGTCCATGTCGTCGAGCACACCGATGACGTCCGGCATTCGCAAGCGACGATTCGACTCGGCAACGAAACGAATCATAAAACGTGCATGGCCATGCAGTACCGCATCCGCCGCTCCACGACTCTGCAACCGCGCAGCGCCGAACTCGCGCAACGATTCGAGCATCAGATATCTTGTGCCGCTGCGCTGCAGCAACGATCGCTCGACGAGACTGCTGAGAATGTCGGTCGCGTCGGCAACCGAACACTCGGCTACGGCGGCTGCGCCTGCCGCAGGAAACGGACCGTGAAACACGGAGACTGCCTCGAACAACCTTCGTTCGTCGTCATCGAGAAGTGCGTACGACCATTCGATCGCCGCACCGAGTGAACTGTGCCTGCCGACCGTTCGCCTGCCGCGCGTCAACATCCGCAGCCGATCGTCCAGACCTTCGGCAATCTCATCGAGTGTCAGGGTATGCAGACGTGCGGCAGCCAGCTCGATCGCCAACGGCAGGCCGTCGAGTCGGCGGCAGACCGTTGCGATGACATCGCGTTCGGTCTCAGAGGGCTCCCACCGCCGCGACAGCACTGCATCGGCCCGATCCGTGAACAGCTGCACCGCAGGCTGATCCGCTGCGAACGTCGACGGCAGCGGTAGGGGCGGGACCGGACACAGTTGTTCGCCGTCGATTCGCAGGCGTTCACGACTTGTCACCAGAACTGTCGTGCCGGGGGCGCGGTGGACGATCGTTTCTGCCAACGCGGCAGCCTCGTCCAGCACGTGTTCGCAGTTGTCGAGCACCAACAGCGCTTCCTGGTGTTGCAGCACCTCGGCGATACGCTGCACCGGATCGGCACCGCTGCGCTGCTCGATATCGAGCACAACGGCGACGGTGAGCGCAACGGTGTCGCTATTCGCCTGCGCAAGCGCGCAGAACCAGACTCCGTCGGGGAAACGTGGCGCGATCCGACGGCACACCTCGCTGGCCAGGCGCGTTTTGCCGACCCCTCCGGTTCCCAGCACCGTGACAATGCGGTGGTCGGTCAACAATCTGTCCAGGTTCGCTACGAGGTCGTCGCGGCCGACGAAGGTGTTGTCGTGTCGACCGGCCCCAACCAGCCGGCCATGATTTTCTTGTGGCGCAACCTCTTCTGCGCGGCCGGCCGCCGATGCGGTCAGCATCGAGTCGTGCAGCCGTGCGATCTGCGGCGACGGATCTATCCCGAGGTCTTCGCCCAGCCTGCGCCGATAGCGGTCGTACACGGCAAGTGCGTCGGCGTTTCGACCCTCCCGATGCAGAGCGGTCATCAGGTGCGCCTGTGGTCGCTCCCGTAGCGGGTGCCGTGCCGCGAAAGCATCGAGATCGGCAAGCACGTCGCGATGCCTGCCTGCCGCCAACAGCAGGTCGAACCTCACCTCGCTCGCCCTGTTCCGTATCTCGATCAGTCGTTCGGCTTCGATGGCTGCGTCGGCAACGTCGCCGAGTTCCTCGTATGGCCTCCCTCGCCACAACACCTCCGCGCCGTCGAGGATCGTCAGCGCTGCAGTGCCGTCCCGATCAGTTGCGGCGCGAGTGACTGCTGTCTCGAATACCCGAGCGTCGAGTGCCGCGGCGTCGACGCTCAACCGGTAGCCCGATGCTGTTCGCTCGATGTCGACGGCACGCAGCGATCGCCTGAGCCGAAACATGTGGGTATGCAGTGCAGCGTGGTGGTCGGCCGGAAGCTTTGTCGGCCAGAGCGCCTCACAGAGTGCGTCGGCCGAAACGATGGCGTTGGCGTGCAGTACGAGCATCGCGAGTAAACGGCGCTGCAGGGTGCCCTTCGGTGCGCGGTCGACAGAGTCGATGCTGACCTGCACCGGCCCGAGCACACCGATCACCAGATTCGAAGCCACCGTCTTCTACCGCCGAATCGTCACAAAGTGCGCAAATCGTAGCTCACCTGGCATATGTGAGCCGATGGAAGTTGGATGTGAGTACCTACCGACACGATTGCTGACATGACAACTCCCTTGCAGAACCATTCCGCCGGTGCTCAGGTTGCCGGGCTCGGCGATATCGTCACCATCTGGGCACACCCCGACGACGAGTCGTATCTAGCTGGCGGCCTGATGGCGCTTGCAGCTGCCACGGGTGCCAACGTGACCTGCGTGATCGCTACCGCGGGTGAACTGAACGCACCAGCTGAAGATCGAGCGGCCCTCGGCCGACGCCGGACCGCCGAGTTGACGGCCGCTCTCGGCGCACTCGGTGTGCAGGACCACGTTCTGCTCGGGTTCCCCGACGGAGGTTGTGCGGCAGTCGATCCCGAGATCGCAATCGCCGAACTCGTCGCAATACTGAAAGATCGCCGACCGAAGACGGTCATCACGTTCGGTGCGGACGGTTTCACCGGCCATCCGGACCACCGCACGGTGTCACGTTGGGTCGACGCCGCCGTAACGCGCCTCGATGCCGATGCGCCGAAGCTGTTGCACAACACTGGTATCCACGAGCACAGTGCTGCTTTCGAGGATGTGCACACACAGTTCGACATCTTCGAACCGGGCCTGCCGACCACCACCGCGCGGCAAGATCTCGCGCTGCTCGTCGAACTCGAAGGACCTCTGCTCGACGCAAAGCTGCGGGCGTTGGCGGCGCACGGAAGCCAGACGACCGACCTCATGGCAGCGATGGGGATCGAGCGATACCGCGACTGGATCTCGTTGGAGTGCTTTGTCGTTGCACCCGGCCATTGACCTCACCAGAACGTGGCCGACAACCCCCATGCGGTCAGTTCTTCCGAGATCTGCTTGCGCACCGAGTCGGTATCACCGAAGTAGTCCGGATGGATTCCGAAAATCGTCACCGTGACCTTGTCGCCGTATTCGACGGCCCATGCCGCGATCGCAGGACCCTGTCTGCGGCGGTCGGCGGCCGTGTGGCCGACCATGATGGCGCGAATCGCGAACGACTCGGCGGTGAGTTCACCGAGTTCGATGGACGTCGCGGGTGCGACACCGAGATTGGAAACCGTCGCATCCGGACCCACCACGGAGCGCATCATCTTGCCGATGAGCTTCTTCGGAAGCAGTCGAACGATCGGCTGTAGGTTGTCGGCAACCTTGTCGTTGCCCGATGTCGCATACTCCCTGAGCGCGTTTTTACAGAGCGCTCGTATCTCGCCGAGTCCACGCTCGGGACCGATCTCGTCGCGGATCCGAATCCAGACTCCCCCGGATGCATTCGCGCGGTCGTCGCCGTCTTCGCGCCTGTTCACGGCGATGCAGATCCGCATCTCGTCGTCTGTCAAAGGACAACCCGCGCGCTGGACGACTCCGCCGAGAACGGCGATCAGCAATCCGTTCGGTGTGCCGCCGTGCTGCTTTGCGGTACCGATCCACTCGTTCTTCGGGATGTCGACGATGGCAAGCGTGGTGTCGGGGGCGTCATCATCGGCGGACGGCGAGGCAAGCATGCTTGCGGGCCGAGTCGGCTTGGCAGCGCCGCCGCGTTTTCGCTGGCGCCACAGTTCTTTCGCTACCACCCGCATGGCGGAGGCTGCTTCGACCACTTGGCTACCTGAATCGGCGAGGTCTCCCCGCAGACCAGCCCACCCCCGCACGTCGTCAGCGGTGGGCAGTGTGGACGTCGAGGTCCCGGCGTGCGCGGCCGCGAGCGCGTTGTACAGCCCTTGACCGTCGGTGATCATGTGCGAGACCAGCAGGGAGAGAACGAGTCTCCCCGACTCCGTGTGCGCACACTCCAGCCGCCACCCTGCACCCGCCGCCGGCTCCAGATCGGCCATTCGGAGTCGGGTGTCGGCCCAGTCGGATACGTCGTCGTCGCCGATGACACGTGCCTCGGTGTACACGTCGGGGATCTGATGGGCTCGCACCCAACGATGCCTGGCAAGCGGGACTCGCGCTCGGACCACCCGGCGATCGAGCACACCGGCTGCAAGCTGATCTCGCAGCCCTTTCACCGCATTCGCACCGGGATCCGTAGCGTAGATCCACAGGTACTGAATCGGCGCCGAAAGCCCGAAGTTGCTCTCCGCCAACAGGTACGACTCGTCGGCTCCAGCTACTCGACTCATCGAAATCTCCTTAGTCTCCACATGCGGTTTGTCGGTAGGTCCTCACGAGATCCGATGCGGCACACCCCACCCGGCGAGCTCTCCGGCAAGGAGGTCACGCAACACCGCATCGTCGCCGAAGTGCGTCTCGTCGAACGCCGCGACCGAAAACGACACGTCGTCGCCGACCTCGAGCAGCCAGGACTGAACACCGTCGCCGAATCTGAACGGCAACGACGGATCGACGTGCTGCGCGATCCCCCGAAAGAACACCGATGTCGCAATCTCGTCGCCGATCTCGGCGAGTTCGGCAGGAAAGTTACCCAGGTTCGACACAACTGCGTCCGGCATTCCGGACCCGGCAGACGCGGCAGTGGCGACCAAGCGCGCGGGCAGCAGTTGCAACAGCGGCTGCAGGTGAACGAACGCGGGTCGCCGGCCTGCGGACAACGCGGCGAAGGCACGTTTGCACGCACTCCTGATACCACCGAGGTCCCCACCTGCGACCGGCTCCTCGGTGAGATACACCGACACCCCGGCGGTCGCATTGCCGCGGGAGTCGCCGTCGACCCGCTGACTTACGGGTATTCCGACTTTGACGGTCTGGCCGAGCGGCGCATATCCAGAAGTGCGCAGAAGCCCGGACACGACAGCGACGAACAACGAATTTGCCGTCCCGCCATGTCGTTTCGCCACAACCTCCCAATCCTGCCTGTCCACAGTCACCGTTGCCCACACAGGACGAGCCAGCGGCGCACGCTCGTGCAGAGGCGCCTTCTTCACAACGTCGACATTGCCGGCGGCGCCACTGCCACGCGCTACAGCAACGGCGGCTCTACAGATGCCGAGACCAGCCGAAACGAACTGCCTAGCAGCATCTTCCAGATCGGACCCAAGCATCGACGCATGACCGAACTGCTGCGGTTGCTGTAGCGGCGCACTATCGCGGGCGCTCGAAGCCGCTGATACCAAAGTCTTTCCGTCGGCCACCAGATGTAACGCGCAGAGCGACAGCACGAATCCCCCGGTATCGGTGGCGACGCCACGCAGTTGCCAACACCGCCCGGCCTCGGCGTTCAAGGGCACCGTATCGAGCTCCGCATTCAGCCACTCGTTCGGCGATTCTGTCGCGCCTTCGTCGACGATCACCCCTGGACGTACCGTCGACTGTGTCCAATACGGGCGTGCCAGCGGGACTCGCGGTGTCACCAGCCTGCGATTCAGCGGCCCATCAGCGAGTCGAGCAGCCATCTCCGACAACGCTTTTCGATCCGGCGGACGCGAGAACGTCCACGCGACCTGCAGCACTACCGACCAACCGAAGGCGGTGTCGACGAATCGGTACACGAAGTCCGATGATTCGAGGCGGGCAGGCGCCCTCACCGTAGAACTCGTTCGGCGGAAACGACGTGACTCTCGATGGCATCGGCTGCTGCGGCAACGGCGGCGGCGGGCGGAGTCAACGTCGCGGCAAACGCACGCGCCCTTTCTCGACATTCTTCGGTTGTTATCTCGCCCAGACCATCCCGGAGCTTCGCCGCATCGAGCCCCTTCAATCTGGTGGACGTTCCGATCCCCAACGTCCGAACGATCTCGCCCCAGAACGGTTGATCCGAACCGACCCAGCACACCATCGACGGCACACCTGCCCGTGCCGCTGCGGCCGTCGTTCCCGCTCCACCGTGGTGGACGATCGCGCTGCACATCGGGAAGACGCGGTCATGGTCTACCGCGCCGATAGCGCGAACGTTCGCACTCGGAGTTACCTCGAAGTCGTTCCAGCCAGCGCTGATCAGCGCGCGCTCCCCAAGGTCGGCGCACACCTTGGTGATCGCTGCCAGCAATCCCTGTGGATCAGGGACCGGCATCGAACCGAAGCCGAAGTAGATCGGCGCAGGTCCGTCGGCAATCCACTCGAGGATGGCAGGCGCAGGCTCGTTGTCCTCGCCGATCAGGGCGCGTTGCTCGGCGGTCGGGTCGATGAAGCCAACAAATGGACGCATCGAGTCCCAGCTCTGCGCGAGCTCCGGAACAAGTACGGCATCGTAGGCCTGGATTTGCAGCGTCGGGTAAGTCACCAGGCGTGCTGCAAGTGCGGATGTGGCCGGCTCGAGCCCGAGGTCGGCCCGCAACCGGTTCTCCCGCGAACGAGTCATGAACCAGAACAGGCGGTCGAAAACCTGCCAGCTCGCTCGATTGAGCCAGTGCGGCAACGACAACGACGCGCCGGGAACCGGAGATACGTACGGGTTTGCCAGGATCGGCGCGTGATGCAGCGTGATCAGCTTCGCGCCTGCAGCCTCGGCATAGCCGATCGCGATCTGTTCGGTCGTGAAACCTGTGACGATGGCGTCGCACCCGTCCTGGAGCTCCGACATCTCCTCGACCATCTGCGCCCAGCCGTAATTTCGGATTTCCGCAAGAGCCTTCAGCCGCTGCCTCGGCGTGCCGGTCCGAGGACCTTTGCGGACGAGATCGGAGTTCATGTGCGCGCGAGTGTCGTAGCCGAAATTTTTCGCATCCAGTCCTGTGCGCGCTGCGAATCCCACCAAATTGGGCGGCGCGCCGAACACCACATCGTGGCCTCGACGTCGCAGCTCAGCTGCGAGGACAACCGCCGGTTGAATATCGCCGCGGGTGCCATTGAATGCGAAAGCGAACTTCATACGCGTCTCCGGTTCGATGCTATCTTGTGGATAGGATGTCGTCCGTTCCGAAATTCGATCTTAGTCCGGACGCGCCATTTGCGCATTACGGCATCGACAGATTGTGATATCGCCCATGAAATTGGTCCTTGCCTTCAATGGTTCGCGTGGTGATATTCAGCCGGCCGTCGCGCTGGGCGTTCGACTTCGTGAGCGAGGGCACACGATAGCCATTGCAGTGCCGCCGAACCTCGTCGAATTCGCCGAATCGTCCGGTCTCGATGCTTATTCCTACGGGCTCGATACCTTGGAATTGTTGGAATCCGATTTGGTCGGCAAAGATCTCAAGTCCGCCAATCCACTCACACGTATCCGGGCGATCAACGAGATCACGATGCGAGGTGGATTGCAGATGCAGTCCGAACTTCTGGCCATCGGTACCAAAGCGGACGCGATCGTTGGCGGTAGCGCCGGGCAGGAACGGGCGCTGAACGTCGCAGCATCCCTCGCCATCCCCTACGTCCCGTTGCACTACTGCCCTGTTCGACGCAACGGCTCGGTGTCACTGTTCGATCCCGCGACGAAGCACCTCCCTCGGCTCGTCCGCGAGCCTGTCACCCGAGCGAGTTGGGCCGCCGTCGAGCATCTGCTGTGGCGAACAGGCAAGTCCGCCGACGATGCATTGGCGGCCGATCTCGGGCTTCCACCCAGCACGGCTCCCGCCGCAACGCGTATCGCGCGCCGCGGGACGCCGGAAATCCAGGCGTACGATCCGGTCCTGTTCGGCGATCTCGAGAAGGAGTGGGGTGCGGGCCGCCCGCTCGTCGGATTTCTCAATCTGTCGAAGGAGACGCGAGCGCGGATAGGCGACGACTCCGACGACGGCGAATTGACGCAGTGGCTCGCTGCCGGGCCGCCTCCGATCTACGTCGGGTTCGGCAGCATGGCCGTACCGAACGCCACTGAACTGATGAACATCATTGTGGGAGTGTGCCTCTCGCTCGGCCACCGGGTGCTCGTCGCCGCAGGGTGGAGTGCGTGTGCGCTCGAGTTCGACGACCGCGTCCACGTCACGCGAGCTGTCGACCACGACGCCGTGCTGCCGCGCTGTCGTGCGGCCGTCCACCACGGCGGTGCAGGGACGACGGCCGCGAGCCTGCGGGCGGCAGTGCCAACGGTGGTCTGCTCGATCGGAGCGGATCAACCGATCTGGGGCGCACGAGTGACCAAGGTCGGTGCGGGCGCAACGCTGCGGCTCACCGATGTGACACCGACGACCTTCCAAGCGGCCTTGACGCGAGCGCTCGACCCCGCCTGCGTTGCGGCAGCAGGACGGGTCGCCGCAGCGATGATTTCGCCGGCCGCTGCCGCGGATCGTGCGGCGGACATCGTGGAGCAAGCGTGCGTCGGGGATAGCTAGCTACGGATTGATTCGATCGACGGTCGCGAGGCGATAGTTTCTCGCCGAGAACGATCCCGACTTCGGATCGTATCCGCGGATCACGGCGAGCCGACCCGCGTGCAGCACGGTGAGCGCCGGTAGGTAGACGAACGTCGCCAACGCCGCATACCCGAATCGACGATGCAGCAGGAGCGTCCGAGGCAGGAAACTCATATATACGACAAATGCCGACATTCGAGTCTCCATACGACGTGGAGAAACTCCGACGGTGATATTCGGAAGAAATGCAATGCTGCCGCCTGCTTCACCCACGCACAGCCCGGTATCGACATCTTCGAAGATATCTCGCCGCATACTCACGGCATCGCGAATCTTGTGCCACACGTCTCGTCGCAGGACCATGTTCGAGCCGTACAACACCGGTACTTCTCGGACAGCGTTATTAGTCCTTCTGCCGAGATAGCGGAGTTTGAAATTGCCGAGACGATCACCGTACGGGAGTCCGTAGGCCTCTCCCCTGCCACACGCCGCAGCCCATTTACCGGTGGTGTCGTCTGCAAAGAATTCGACGATCGACTGTGCCCAATGCGGTGGTACCAAAGTATCGGAATCTATTCGCGCAATCAGGGTACCCGTAGCCGCGTCGAGGCCCGCATTTCGGGCGAATACCAGGCCCTGTTCACGCTCGCTGATCATCTTCACCTCGGCGAATCGTGACGCGAACGTTTCGACGATGCTGTTCGTGTCGTCGGTCGAGTTGTTGTCGACGACCACGATCTCGGCGATGTGATCCAGTTGCGCAGTCAGCCGCTCGAGGCACTCACCGATGATGTCCTCTTCGTTGTAGGTCGGAACAACTATCGACAGACATTTGGCGTCCACATCGATCCCTTCTTCGGTCAGGCGCGGTGCATGTACACGCGGAGAGTGAGCGGAACGAAGACGGCAAGGACGGTCGCCGCACCGAGCAGTGACCAACCGATCTGCGTGCCGAAGGTCCCGTCGTTCGCGAGCTCGCGGACAGCCGAAACGAGGTGCGAGACAGGGTTGACGTTGGCGAATGCCTGCATCCAGCCCGGCATCGTCGACACGGGCACCAACGCGTTCGACATAAAGGTCAGCGGCATCAACACCAACATCGAAACGCCTTGAACGGTGGATGCCTTGTCCATCAGCACACCCATCAACGCAAAGATCCAGCTCAGTGAAAATGCCACGGCAACAACGAGAACGCAAGCGAACAGCAGACCTGCAACGCTGCCGGGGCGATACCCCATGGCCAGGCCAACTACAACGGTCATCGCCGTAGCAACGGCGTATCTGACGACGTCGGCTAGTAGTGACCCTGCCAGCGGTGCAATACGCGCGATCGGCAGCGATCTGAACCGATCGAACACACCCTTGTTCATGTCCTCACGAAGTTGCACTCCGGTGGTCACCGAAGCCGCGATGGCCACCTGCACCATGACGCCCGGAATCAGGGTGGGGAGATAGGCGCCGACGGACCCTGCGATGGCACCGCCGAAGATGGCGGAGAACATCACCGCGAACACGACGGGCAGGGCGATCACATCGAACAGGTGCTGCGGATTGTGGCGCAGCTTGAGCAGTCCGCGCTGGGCCATCGTCGACGTGTGCGAAAGGGATTGGCGCACATCGATGCGGTGCGGAATCACACGCCCGGCAAGCGGATCGGTGCCGACCGGCGATAGCCGGGTATCCGTGACGGTCATGCTGCCTCCCCTCGTGCCGACTGGCTCGTGATCGCGAAGAACACTTCGTCGAGGCTGGGCTTCTTGACGTTGACTTCGCGTATCGCGACCCCGTCGGACCGCAGCGCCAGCAATATCTCCGGAAGTGCGTCCAGGTCGTCGACGGGCGAAGCAACGATCCCACCCGGTGATATGACGGCGTCGCCGGTTGTGAAGCGTGATATGACGGCAGCCGCGGTCGCCGCGAGGGCTTCGTCGGTCAGTGTGAAGACGAGGAGTTGGTTTCCGACAGCGGATTTCAGTTCGTCTGCCGTGCCCTCGGCGACGAGCGAGCCTCGATCGACGACCGCTATTCGGTCGGCGAGTTGGTCGGCTTCGTCGAGGTATTGGGTCGTCAGCAGGATCGTTGTGCCCTCGGCCACCAACGCGCGCAACCTGTCCCACAGTTGTGCGCGCGTGCGCGGATCCAGTCCGGTTGTCGGTTCGTCGAGAAACAGCAGCGGCGGAGCAGCGACGAGGCTGGCCGCGAGATCCAATCGGCGACGCATCCCGCCGGAGAACTTCTTCAGCGGCCGATCGGCGACGTCGTCGAGACCGAACTCGCCCAGCAGGGTGGATGCTTTGAGCTGCGCCGCTTTACGGCCAAGTCCGTGCAACTTTCCGAAGACGACGAGGTTCTCCTGCGCGGTCATGTCGTCGTCGACCGACGCGTACTGACCCGTCAACCCGATGAGAGACCGCACGGCAGTGGCTTCTGCGACGACGTCGTAGCCGAAGACCTTGGCGGTCCCCGAGTCCGGTCGCAGCAGTGTCGCGATCATCCGAACGAACGTGGTCTTGCCTGCCCCGTTGGGGCCGAGAACCGCGTAGACGGAGCCCGCAGGCACCTGCAGATCTATGCCATCGACTGCGCGGAAGCTTCCGAACGACTTGGTCAGGCCTGCCGTCGCGATGGCGAGGTCGCTATCAGTGCTCATGTTCCCTCCATCGTGGGTGAGGCGGGATCGGTCCGAAGTTTGCCGGGCGGACGCTGCGGTGCTCGGCAAACGAATTGGTCACTGGTTCAGAGCTTATTGATGTAACGCCGACCCGCAACCGGACCGATACATAGCCAAGATGCGATGTGTGGGCACGCGGTAATTGCCGAAACACGGCCTGAAGTCGCAGGTTTCATCTCGCGGACATATTCGGGTCATCGCCCGGTAATCGGATGTCGGGCTGTCTGTTGTGTCCTATTCCACATTCATTACTTAGCGTGACAAAGGTTACGCGTCTTCGGCTGCGCGCGATCGGCGCGTCGCGCCTAGCATCGTTTTCGCGTCACTTTCGGGCAGTGTTGCCCACCGGACGCCGCCGGCTTCGTGATCACCGCGAATCACCCTCTGGTTACAGAAGTGGATGTGGCCCAATGCGATTCACCGAACTATCCGACTATCCGCTACCCGCAGGAAGACTGACAGCCTGGGTGCCAAGCACACGATGCGACGGTGCGACCTGGTCCGCAGACGCACGTCCCCTTGCCTACACACACGAGGACCATTGCGCCCGCGGGAGTAGCGATCGCGCCGCAAGCGCGTCGTGGCTCGGCGGCGTTTTCGAAATCCACCATCGCTACGACGCCGACAAAGTCGCCAGCGCACTGCGCGCATGGATGCTGCGCCACGAGACGTTCCGCACAACCGTGGTCGAGAATCTCGATGGTCAAGGCACCGAACGCTTTTCACGACGAACCACCTCGGGCGAACTGCTCGGCGTCGACGCGGTTGCCCACCAGACGTCGACGTCGGAACACATGCACGCCAAGGTGATCGACTTCTTCGACAACCACATCTCGCCGTTTGCTTGGCCGCATTGTGTCGCCGCAACCATCGAAACGCCAGAGTCGTTTCTTCTGATCTTCGGCGCCGACCACTCGGTGATGGATGCGTACTCGATGTTGTTGGCTATCAGCGAGATCCACCGACTCTACGAATACGAACTGTTCGGCACCGACCCAGGACTGCCCGACGTCGGTAGCCACCTCGACTTCAGCGTCCACGATCGCGAACTTGGCAATTCGGTCGTTGCAGAGCATCACGCCGTGAAGACGTGGAGCCGATTCCTGCGGCAGTCCGGCGGCAAGTTCCCTGCGTTCCCGCTGCCGGTCGACACCTCGGTCGGCTCGGAAGACGCTGCCGCACAGCAAGGTAGCTCCTCGTCGTGGTTGCTGAACGCAGAGCAGGCAGAAGCCGTCAACGTGTACAGCCGGCGGGCAGGCCACGGAATGCAGTCGGCGATACTCGCCTCGGTCGCCTTGGCGAACCGCGAGCTCACCGGGGACCCGACCCTGCGCTTCACGATGCCGATGCACACCAGACACGAGTTGGCCTATCGCTTCTCTGTCGGGTGGTACGTGGGCATCGTCCCTGTGGAGGTGAATCTCCGCGGTGCAACGACATTCGAGGATTGTCTGGCTGCCGCGACGACAGCTGTCGCGTCGGCAAAGGAGCTGGCGCGCTTTCCCTATCCGCGTATTGCCGAACTGCTCGACAATTCTGCGATTCCGCGGTTCGCGTTGTCCTATCTGGATGTTCGGTATGTGCCTGACGCCGAACAGTGGCCACAGTGGCGCGCCCGAACGCTGCGCGGTCGTTCGGAATCGAATGACGAAGTCTACTTCTGGATCAGCCGCGCACCGGCCGGACTGACGATCTCTACTCGCTTTCCCGGCAACGCTACGGCGACAGGAAACGTCGAACGCTTGATCAGCACGTTCGGGTCGATGCTCACATCAGTCGCCGACGGCGGGACCTTCTCGCACGCGGCCGACGAAACGCAGCGGGCAAGCTGAGGAGGTCGAATGATCATAACGGCGATGCGAAACTGGCGACCGGAGCCGGGTGATCTACTCGAGTGGCGTCCGACCGAGCAGGCGCGGGCGGTTGCCGACGCTGCACCCGTCGAGGCCGATCCACCGACCTTCCTGCAGCAGACCCATGTTCGAGGCTTCCTCGCGAAGCAGCAACGCGGCGGTCCACACCGGGCTTTCCTCGGTGTCACCACCGAGGTCGAGGGCGATCTCGACGAGGACGCTCTCACCCGAGCACTCACGTCGTATGTGCATCGCCACGACGGCTTGCACACCTTCTTCTCCGCTGCTGGACCCGCAATCGTTCGACACCGGATCGATTCGACAGCAATCGATTTCGAGGTCCACAATGCGGGCGCACTCGAACACACCGATGCCTTCGCCGACTACATTCATCATCGTTTCGAAAACGATGCGACGTCCATTCGGTGGCCGGGGTTTGCCTTCGGTGCGGTCCGTCGACCTGGCAGCTTCACCATCTACTACGGCTGCGATCACGCTTTCAGCGACGGAGCATCGCAGGTCTTGGCACTGTCGGAGTTGGTCGATCGCTATCGAGCCGAGGTCGACGGCTCGGAACCAAGCGTCTACACATCAGCACCAACAGGCGGCTTTCCTGACTACGCCTGCACGGAACATGCACTTGCGCAGGCTCATACGGCAGAATCCCCCGAGCTCGCCGAGTGGCTGCAGATTTTCGAAAGCCATGGTTCGACGATGCCGGCGTTCGCCCTCGATCTCGGCCTGGCACCGAGCGAGACCGCGCCCGTTCGCCCAGTCGAGTTCGATCTCCTCGACATCGCAGGCACCGACGCATTCGACGCCGTGTGCAAAGCAGCGGGCGGCAAACTGATCAGCGGGATCTACGCTGCTCTCGCGATCACCGACTACGAACTCGCAGGCCGACCCGAGTACTACGGTATGAGCGTCCTCAACAGCCGAGACGTCGGCAACTACGCGCTTTCGCAGGGTTGGTTCTGCAACTTTGCCCCAGTGGCGTTCCGCACCGCCGACGCGTCGTCGTTCCGCGAGCTGATGCCGCTTGCTCACGAAGGCCACCTTCGGTCGAAGCGTCTGGCTCGCGTACCGGTGCAGGCTGTGATCATGGCACTACTCGCGTCGGGCGCGTCTGCCGAGGAAGTGGCGAAGAGTCCACACATGCTGTCCTACATAGATTTTCGTTGGTTTCCCGGAGTCGGATCGACCCCCTACGAGAAGGGACTGCTCTTCACGGGAGAGGGCGAGACAGCCAATGCCTCGATGTGGATCAACCGCGACCACAGCCATCTCTACTTCGGCAGCCAGACTCCGGACACGCCACAGGCTCGCAACGAATTGTCCAGGTATCACGAACATTTGCACCGTGTGATTGCTGCGGTTGCGCGTGACGGCGACTACGCGATCCCCCGGTCCACGGTTGTCGACGAGGGATTGATCCTTGCACGTCACAACAATTGACCGCTACTCCCCCGAGCCCGGCACTGTTCTGCAGTGGGTCGTCGCTCCTGGGAGCCCACCGATCAGGTCCGCGGTGCCGCCGTCCTTCAACCAGAACTTCCATCTGAACGCGCCCGACGGACCGAGCGTGTGGCTCGCTGGCGGCTTCGATGTCGATGGACCGATCGACGGCAAGGCCCTCGAGCAGGCGTTCAGCGCGCTCCTCGACCGGCACGGCGCGTTGCGAAATTCCTTCGTACGGAACGATGAAGGAATCGAGCGGCAACTGCATCGCCGGGTCCAGCTGAAACAATTGCAGGACAGTAGCTTTCACACCTCCACCGAGGTCCGCGACCATCTTCGGTCCGCACTCGATATGCATTGCCGACGTTTCGGCGCCTCCACATGCCTATTGTCGGCCATCGATCGGCCAGGACGGTCGACCGTATTCTGCGGCTTCGACCACGCACATGTCGACGCGTACTCGATCGCCATCATCGTTGCCGAGTTGCACCACCTGTATTCCGGATACCTTGCCGATGCCAGCGGTCTGAGTATCGAACCGCTCCCGGAGGTCGGGGACTTCATCGACTACTGCGCCGCCGAAGCGGTCGTCGAGAAGGTCTCTCCCGACGACCGACGGATGCGCGCGTGGCTCGAGTTTCTTCGCAAGAACGACTGTGCGCCGCCGAGTTTTCCGCTCGACCTCGGCGTCGTCGCGGGGTCGTCGGCGGCGCAGCGATCCGACGTCCGTCATGTGCTCGATGCCGAGGAGACCCAGCGTCTCGCGGAGGTCTGCCAGCGTGCGAACACAAGCGTGTTCGCCGGGGTGTTGACCGCAATGGCGCAGTGCGCCTGTGCACCAAACGAATCCGCCCACATGCCGGTGCTGGTCCCTGTACGCACGCGACGCTCGGAGAATTGGCACCACGCAGTCGGGTGGTTCACCACCAACGTGCCCATCGAGGTCGCCGCGGGCGCCGACTTCATCGATGCCCTCGGCCGCAATGGTGGAAAGTTGCGAAATGCGTTGCAGATGGGTGAGATTCCGCTCGCGCACGTTGTCGAAGTGTTGGGTGGGCTGAAGGCAACGAGGTCCGACGTATTCATGACATCCTACGTCGACTACCGGAAGTTGCCCGGTGCCGCATTGCACGACGCAATCGATGCCCATCATGTCTCGAATGTGACCGCTGCCGACGACGCGCAGTTCTGGTTCTCGCGAACCGACGACGGAATAGCCCTGCGGAGCCGATATCCCGACACCCCGACGGGTCGTGCCACGATGTCGAGCTTTCTCGACGACCTGACCCGTGTGCTTCGAAGTGCGGTGCAACAGCCCCTCCCCAAAAACTGCAACACGTTCTATTGTGAAGTGCATGAGCAGCCGAGATCGGATTCGTACGGTCGTGTGGGGCACCGGCAACGTCGGCCGTGCCGCGATCCGCGCTGTCGATTCTCACCCTGTTTTGGACCTCGCTGCCGTCATCGTCCACAACCCCGACAAGGTAGGACGCGACGCGGGCGAGATTGCCGGACTGGGGCGCACATTGGGCGTCGCCGCGACCGACGACATCGACGCGGCGCTGGCCGTCGCCGATGCCGCCGTCTACGCCGCGTCCGGCGACATCCGTCCCGACGACGCACTCGCCGACATCACGAGAGCGATCGGTCGCGGCGCCACAGTCGTGACGCCGTCGTTGTATGCGCTGTACGACCCGCGGTCCGCTCCCCCGGAGGTCCGCGATCCGGTTCTCGCCGCGATCACCGCCGGTGGCGGTGCGTTGTTCGTATCCGGCATCGATCCGGGCTGGGGAAACGACATTCTGCCCGTTCTCGCCACGGGACTCGCGTCGTCGGTCGATAGCGTTCGATGCCAGGAGATCTTCGATTACACGACCTACGACCAACCCGATTCCGTTCGATACCTCATCGGCATGGGCCAACCGATGGACTACGTCGCGCCGATGGTCGCACCGAAGATTCCGACGATGGTGTGGGGCGGACAGATTCGGTTGATTGCACGCGCCCTCGGTGTCGAACTGGAGGAGATTCGCGAGACGCTGCTGCGGCGGCCACTCGACAGCACGATCGAAACGCCCAACATGGGAACTTTCGAGGCCGGAACCCAAGGGGCACTGCGGTTCGAGGTGCAGGGAATCGTCGAGGGAGAACCGCTGATCGTCATCGAACACATCACCAGAATCCATCCCTCGTGTGCACCGGACTGGCCGCTGCCGCCCGACGGCGGCGACGGCGTCCACAAGGTGATCATCGAAGGACGCCCTCGTATCGAGATCAGCGTCGAGGCGACCGACGAGGGTGGAAGTCGCGCGGCAGGTGGAAACGCCACTGCGGTAGGCAGATTGGTCAACGCAATCCCCTGGCTTCGGTCGGCCGGGCCGGGAATCTACGACGCGCTCGATGTACCTCTCCTCCCGGCGCTCGGCAAGTTGAAAAGGATGGCCTCCACATGATGATCGACGTTCCCGACGGCAAAGATCCCATCGCATATGTGTGGGGCGAGATGGTGCCTGGCATCGGCACGGCAGCGGCGAAGTTCTCGCTGAAGGTCTACTCCGACACCACACTAGGCCTCAGAGAATTCGAGGCGGCACGGCTGCGGATCGCTCAGATCAACGGCTGCATCTTTTGCCAGGACTGGCGAACGGAACGCGACGGTGCCAGGGTGGAATCGACTTTCGCTGAGGCCGTCGAGAATTGGCGAACGACCGACGCGTTCGACGAGCGCACCAGGTTGGCCGCCGAATACGCCGAACGGTATGCACTCGACCATCATGGGCTGGACGACGAGTTCTGGGTCCGTATGTCGGCGTCCTACGATCAACGCCAAATCGTTGAACTGACAATGTGTTTGGGCTCGTGGCTCGCCTTCGGACGACTCAACCATGTGCTGGGAATCGACACAGTCTGCGTGTTGCCGACGGGCACGGCGTGAAGGTGCCCCTGACGTCGCTGGACGGCGTGAGGGCGTCCCCGACGATGGTCGTACTGCTGTCACAACGCCTTTGCGTGCGGCTGAAATCGCTTGCGGATGAGCTGAATTCGCAATAGAATAGAACGCATGTTCGACACCAAGGAACAGCAGTCGCTCCCCCAGCGAATAGCCGCCATCAGAGCCGAAATAGCAGACATCGACCGCACCCTCAGCTGTACCGAACGCAGCGACTCGATCACCGAATTCGACAAACTCCTATCCGGCTGCACCGCAGCACAAGCCAAACTCACCGCCGACCTCGCCAAAGCACGACGCACCGAACGCGCCGCCCGAGGACTGTCGAAAAAAGGAGCAAGACGCCGGCATCCCCCTCGAGATCGGCCTCGCACGACGCTGCTCCCACCACAAAGGCAACCAATACCTCGGCTTCGCCCAAGCACTCGACGAAGACATGCCCCACACCCTCGACCGACTCGTCACCGGCGACCTCACCGAATGGCGCGCCACCCTCCTCGTCCGCGAAACAGCCTGCCTCAGCCGCGAAGACCGCCGCATCGTCGACCGCCGACTCTGCGGCGACCCCGCCACCCTCGCAGGCAAAGGCGACAAACAGATCGCCGCGGCCGCCCTCGCCATCGCGATCGAACTCGACACCGAAGCACTCGTCCGCCGCGCCCGCAAAGCCACCGCCGACCGCTGCGTCACCTCCCGACCCGCACCGGACACCATGGCCTACGTCACCGCACTGCTACCGGTGAAACAAGCCGTCACCGTCC
Organism: Antrihabitans spumae; assembly: GCF_043944905.1. Taxonomy (NCBI): domain Bacteria; kingdom Bacillati; phylum Actinomycetota; class Actinomycetes; order Mycobacteriales; family Nocardiaceae; genus Antrihabitans; species Antrihabitans spumae. Next base: position 7,249 of record NZ_JBIMSN010000023.1, on the reverse strand, counting down.
ACGCCACCCTGATGCGCGACGCCGCCGCGGTCGTCGCCGCCGGCGACCACCGCACCAAAGCCCAGGTCATGGCCGACCTGCTCGTCGAACGCGTCACCGGACTGTCCACCGCCACCGCAGTCCCGATGACCGTCGACATCGTCATCTCCGACGAAGCGCTGCTCGGGACCAAACCTGCTGCGGCAGAGGTTCCCGGCTACGGACCCATCCCCGCCGACCTGGTCAAACACTGGCTCCACGACACCGACGCCACCATCGAACTCCGCAGGCTCTACGCCAACCCCACAACCGGAGCTCTGACCGCGATGGAATCGAAATCGCGCTGCTTCCCTAAAGGAATGCTGCGGATGACCCGATTCCGAGACCGCACCTGCCGAACACCCTGGTGCGGCGCACCCATCAAACACGGCGACCACCCAAAATCCGTCGCACAAGGCGGCGACACCACCTACGAGAATTCCGCAGGACTCTGCGAAGCGTGCAATTACGCCAAAGAAGCCGACGGCTGGTCCACAACACTCGACCAACGCATCCCCGGCGAACTGCACAGCTACACCATCACCACCCCTACAGGACATCAACACACCTCCACAGCTCCACCCCTACCGACACCACTCCCATTGCCGCGCAACAGAATCGACGCCTGGTTCCCGACCAAACGCGTGCACCTCGAATACATCGAAGCCGCGTGAGCAAAAGGTTCGGCGCAACCCACGCCACCGCGAAAGCGAATAGTGTGACCAAGACAAACGCGGTCGTAGGCGCTCGGCATCAAACGGGAGAGGTAGCCATGGATTCGAAGGTGTGGGCCGTCGTCCAGCAGTGGTACGGCGGCGCGTACGAAGGCTTCGGCATCCTCGTGACCGAAGAATGTGAAGAGATCGTCGCCTGGGACGCTTTGGTAGGCACTGACCTACCACTACAGCCCGGTGACCGCGTCCTTATCGACGACGGTGCCGGAGCCGACGGCTCCGGCACCATGAGGCTCGTCAAGGTGCGGTGACTTCTCCGACCCTGCGGCGCAACCCGAATCCGGTGACCACGACGGCAGCGAGTACGGCGATCACTGGCACAACCAGCGCCGCTCGATAGCTCTCGAGCAGTCCCTCTGCCGAGCCACTGCTTTCGAGGGCCGCCACCTGCACGGCGGTCACGACGGCAAGGCCGAGTGCGGTTCCGAATTGCCATGAGGTGTAGAGCAATGCACTTGCGAGTCCCTGCTCGTTCTCGACGATTCCATCGGTCGCGGCGATCGTCAGCGGACCGTAGACCATCGCAAACGAAACCCCGATCAACACCATCGTCGGCAGCATGGCCGCATAGGTCCAATCGACTTGGACTCGGACGAACAGTCCGTATGCAACCACACCGATCAGCAAGCCGCCCAATACAACTCGCACATTGCCGAATCTGTTGACGAGTACTGGAGTCAAGGTCGGCGCCAGTATGGCGTCACCTCCGGAGACGAGCATCGCCAGACCGGTCTGAAGCGGCGACCATTCACGAAGCTCCTGCAGATAGAGAACAAGGATGAACTGGAACCCCATGAACGACCCGGAGAACAGAATCGCAGAGACGTTCGCCCGCAGGAGCGGGCCCGACCGCAGGATGCCCAACCGAATCAAAGGCTCAGGAACCCGCTGCTCGACCACGACGAAGACCAGAAAGAATATCGAACTCGCAAGCGCCGCAACAACGGTCGACGTGATCGAAACGTCTGGTGCACGAACGACAGCAAACACCAGCAAGAGCATCGCCGACGTCGCGGTAAACGCACCGGCCAGATCGAAACTCTGCAACGTGCGCGGCAGGGACCGAGGTTCCGCAGGGATCAGCCGAATTGCGGCGACGAGAATGACCGCCGCCATGGCAACGGGCGCGAAAAATACCCAGCGCCAGTCTATTTCGGTCAGAACACCGCCAACGACGAGACCAAGCGTGAACCCTGCAGCACCCGTTCCGGCGTAGACGAGTACCGCTCTGTTGCGCGCCGGACCTTCCGGGAATCGTGTGGTGATGATCGACAATCCGGCCGGCGCCATAAAGGCCGCGGCAATGCCGGTGACGAAGCGTGCGGTGATGAGCATCCACCCCTCGGTGGCGAATCCGCCGAGTCCTGAGAACACGATGAACACACCGAGCCACAGCAGGAACATCCGTCGGCGTCCGAGCAAGTCCGCCGCCCGACCGCCGAGCAACATAAAGCCGCCATACCCGAGCACGTACGCGCCGACCACCCATTGCAGCGCACTCGTCGACATGCCGAGTTCAGCACGAATGGACGGGACAGCGACCCCGACCATCGAGATGTCGATGCCTTCCAAGAAGATCGCTCCACACAAAACGAGCAGAATTGCCCAACCTCGGCCGCTGATCCGTTCGGCCTTGGCCGCGACGGCTGTCTTGTCCGGAGAGGACAGGCTTGTCACAAAACTCTCCCTCTACTCCCGATGCAGAAACCTGTTCGGTTCCTGATACGACGGTCAGTTACTTCTTGTAACTGACCTCATCATCGGGCACCATTACAGGTTATGGAAGAAGGCACTTCGAAGGAACCGGGTTACTGCGTGAATACCGTCGGTGACCAGTACGACGACCCGTACGACGCCTTTCAGTGGGACACCCGCGAGGGCTGTGAGGTGCGCCAGATTCTCGATCGGGTCGCCGACAAGTGGTCGCTACTCGTCATAGCGCTGCTGGACAACCGCACGTTGCGGTTCACCGAACTGCGCAAGATGATCGACGGAATCAGCCAGCGCATGCTCACCGTGACGCTGCGCAAACTCGAACGCGACGGGCTCGTCGAGCGGACAGTTCACCCCGTCGTGCCACCTCGGGTGGACTACGTCCTGACCCCGCTCGGGACCACGCTGCACGCCACTATTCAGTCGTTGGTCACCTGGACCGAGTTGCACCAGGACGAAATCGCGAAGGCGCGATCCGACTACGACGAACGCAATCTCGTCGCTGACGCGCTGTAACGCACTCGCGCTCTACACGACTTAACCCACGTCCCACAAGCCACTCCAAATAGCGGCTGTTGCACGCGCCGGGTTGCTCATAGGCTCCCACCGACCCGATCCGTGGCTCGAGCGTGCCGAGCCAGACGAAACGAAATCGAGGAACCGCATGAAGAACCGCGTACTCTGCGCGACCGCAGTTGCCGCAGCGACGATCGGCCTGAGCGTTGCACTCGCTCCCTCCGCAAGCGCAGACCCGCGGCGGGGTCCCGATTACCAGTGCAGCAACACGGTCAGCGCACCGTTCGGCGGATCCGCGCGCTGGCTCATCAGTCCGTACGGCACGGCGAACCTGTGGTGTGGGACCGGCTTCCATGGTTCCGTCGACTACATCTACCAAATCGATCCCGCGGGCAAACGCCACACAGTCGATGTGCTGTTCGATCCGCAGCAGGCTGGGATTCCGCCGATTCTCGGGATCCCGGCCGTCTGGCGGACCAACTAGCTTTACTGGCCGGTCGATCCGAGGCGAACGTGTCGGCCGAGAAGTAATGTGGAATCACATGTGGGACCCCAACCAATATCTTGCGTTCGCAGATCATCGTGGCCGGCCCTTCTACGAACTGACATCGAGGATTGGCGCGACCGCGCCCCGCAGAGTTGCGGACTTGGGCTGCGGCCCAGGCAATCTCACCGTCAGCCTCGCGCAGCGGTGGCCGGAGGCGACGATCGAAGCCGTCGACAGCTCGCCGGAGATGGTCGACGCCGCACGCCTGCTCGGCCTCGACGCCCGCGTACTGGATCTGCGGGACTGGACTCCCGAACCCGATACCGACGTCCTCGTCAGCAACGCGGCATTGCAGTGGATCCCCGAGCATCGCAAACTGATGCAGAGCTGGGCTGGACTGCTCCCGTCGAAGTCCTGGATCGCCATCCAGGTTCCCGGCAACTTCGACGCACCGTCACACGCGGCCGTGCGTGAGCTCGCAAGTACCGAACGTTGGATCCCGCACCTCGCAGACATACCGTTTCGGGTCGGGAAAGTGGTTGACACGCCGACCGAGTACGCCGATCTGCTCAGCGCCGCTGGATGTTCGGTCGACGCGTGGGAGACGACCTACATCCAGCAACTCGACGGTGAGCATCCGGTTCTCGAATGGATCAAGGGCACCGCCCTCGTTCCCGTCAAAGCTGCACTGTCCGAAGAAGACTGGAATCGATTTCGGGACGAGTTGGTGCCGCTGCTCGACCAGGAATATCCGAAGCGACCCGACGGCTCGACCTTCTACGAGTTCCGGCGCATCTTCGTTGTGGCGCAGGTTCGGTAAACGTCACTAGCCTGGACGAGGTGAAGGACTATCCGAGCAGGCTGCGGTGTTGATCAGTCTGTATGGGTAATCGGACAAACTCGAACGAGGAGAGCACTGTATGAGCACTGCACACGAGAAGGCCATCCTCGCAGGCGGCTGCTTCTGGGGTGTGCAGGACCTGATCCGCAAGCAGACGGGTGTCATTTCGACGCGTGTCGGCTACACCGGCGGCGAAGTTCCGAACGCGACCTACCGCAACCACGGCAACCATGCCGAGGCCATCGAGATCACTTTCGATCCAGACAAGATCAGCTACCGCACGCTGCTCGAGTTCTTCTTCCAGATCCATGACCCGTCGACCAAGAATCGACAGGGCAACGACATGGGTGCGAGCTACCGTTCCGCGATCTTCTACGACAACGACGCGCAGAAGGAGACGGCGCTCGACACGATCGCCGACGTCGACGCGTCCGGTCTGTGGCCAGGAAAGGTTGTCACCGAGGTAACCCCGGCAGGTGACTTCTGGGAAGCCGAGCCCGAGCATCAGGACTACCTCGAGCGCTACCCGGACGGTTACACGTGCCACTTCATTCGACCGGGCTGGAAGCTGCCCGTGCGGAGCGCGCAGGTCGGATAGCGGCCCCGGTCGTCGGTGTCGGTGCCCCCGGATACGTTCGGGGGCACCGAGCAACGCGCGACGACCGAACGGAGCGAACGATGATCCGGAACTACCCTGAGGGCGTTACCTCCTGGATCGATGTCGAGCAGAACGACGTCGAAGGCGCGAAGACGTTCTACGGCGGCTTGTTCGGCTGGACCTTCAGCGATGCGACGCCGTCCGAGTCACCATTCCGCTACGCCATTGCTCAACTCGACGGCAAGGATGTTGCCGCGGTCGGAGGGCCGACAGTAGCCGCTCCGACACGCGAATCAGCGTGGAATACCTACGTTGCCGTCGACGATGCGCACGCTGCCGCCGAGCGTGTCACGGCCGCTGGTGGACAGATCGTCGAACCTCCGACACCCGCTGGTGAGGGCGGGATTTCTGTCGTGTGCACCGACCCGACAGGGGCGCAGTTTCGGCTGTGGCAAGCCAAACGACGGCCAGGTGCGCAAGTCACCAACACACCTGGATCGTGGAACTTCAGCAACCTCCATGCCAGTGACTCGACGACAGCGATCGCCTTCTACACAGAGGTTTTCGGCTGGGCGTTCGACGATATCGGCTACGCGACGATGATTCGGCAGCCCGGTTACGGAGCGCACCTGGCCGCGACCGTCGATCCCGACATCTACGAACGGCAATCGAGCGAGCTGGTGCCGCCCGGATTCTCCGACGCCATCGGATGGCTCGCACCAGTCCAGGACGGCGAGCCACCGCACTGGCACGTTGCCTTCACGGTTGCCGACCGCGACGAGACTGTCACGACTGCAGAGCGCCTCGGTGCCACCATCCTGACGACCGACGACACCGACTGGACGAAGGACGCCCTGATACGCGATCCGCAAGGCGCCGTCTTCACCGCCAGCCAGTTCACGCCGCCCGACGACTGACTCAGGCGCGCAAGCGCATTCGCACGGGAACTGCCGACGGTGACAGCACGAAGTCCTTGTTCGACGGCTTCACGACGTACTTGGAATCTGCGACGGGCTGCCAGCGCGCGAGAAACGCCGCCGCTTGGATCGAGATTGCAAGCATCGAGTAGTGGTTGCCCGGGCAACGCCGTGGTCCGATACCGAAGGTGAACGACGTGCGCTGTTCTGCTGTCGCCGCTCGTTCAGGCGTCCAGCGCTCGGGATCGAAATCGTTTGCGTTCTCGTAGTATTCGTCGTCGCGATGGATCATGTACGGGCTGTAGGCAACGATCGCACCGTCCGGCAGAGTCCGATCACCAAGTGTCACTTCGCCGTTCGTCGTGCGGGTACTCACCCAGGGCGCCCACATCCGCAGCGTTTCGCGCAGCACGAGACGCAGGTAGGGCAACGCCGGAATATGTTCCGGCCGTACAGGACCGGCGCCGACGACGTCGTCGAGTTCGCGATACAGCTTCTCCGCCACGTCGGGTTTCGAAATGACTTCGTGCAGGATCCAGCCGAGCAGCGACGCCTGCGAACCGACGCCTCCCGCCATGACGAGGATCAGTTCGTCGATGATCTCCTCGTCGGAAAGGGTTGTGCCGGTGAGTTGATCGGTATGGCGGATCAACGCAGAGAGCACATCGCTCTGATCGGTGTCGTTGCGCCGATATTGCGTCACCACCTCGCCGATCGCTTCGCGCAACCGCTTCGATCGGACTTTGAAACGCCAGTTCGCCAGAAGCCTTGCATTCCGGACACTCGCAGGTAGCGATCCCCGGCGCACGACTTCGGTAAGCAGCCAGGGAATGTCTTCGCGGATCTGGTCCTGCGCATGCGCGGTGAAATCACCGGTGAACAACGTCGACGACACCGTCTCCAACACAACACGATGCGCCGACGACATCAGGTTGACGTCCTGACCGTCTTCGAAGGACGCGGCCCACCTGTTCGCGATCTCGGCTGTGACCACGGCATAGTCGGCGAGCCTTGCCTGTTTGAAGGCGGGCGCAATCATCCGTCGACGTAGCTCGTGCTCCTTGCCAGTAAGGATGTTCACCGAGTTGACGCAGATGTCCTTGATCGACTCGGCCAGCTCGTCGCGACGAAAGTTGTTCTCGTTCAAGCTGACCTGTCGAATCAGCTCAGGCGTCGTGACCAAGTACACCGGTCGCGGACCGAGAAAGATCTGCACGACGTCACCGACGTCGGACAGTGACGCCATAAATTCGAGCGGGTTGCGGATGATGGCCACGCTGTGGCCGATGAGCGGCAATCTATCGGGAGCAACAGGTACACCCGAAAGTTGGTCCGTCATGTGAAATCCTCCGCCACTAGCCTGCCGCTTTCACGGTAATTCCTTCGGAGTTGGTGTCGTACATGAAGAAAGGTGCTATGAGCTGG
>NZ_JBIMSN010000022.1:0-40849 GCF_043944905.1 Antrihabitans spumae | reverse complement strand
TCGAAACCATCAACCCGAACCGCTCAGGCCAGCACGCGCCCCGCGTGAAAGATCCGGGCTAATCGCATGCGAATCAGGGTATCGGTGCCCTCCGACAGGCTCCGAATTTCACGCCGTCATCTCGAAGTTGCTCAGCTTTTACCCCACTTTGACTCGTCCATGGTGTGAACGAGGTCACGGTCATATAAAGTCAGCGCGTCCTGACGATGAGGCGTTACAGGGTTGGGAATTAAGGGAGCGGGACTTTGATCAGGCGTGGCATGAAGTTTTTGTTGGCAGCGATGGTGGGCATTCTCATCGCAGGATTTATGAGCCCGGGAGCTAGTGCCGAGCCGCTGTATCCGGACCAGGATCCTGATCCGTTTTTCCATGCTCCGGCGGACATCGGAAACTTCAAGCCCGGTGACGTCGTCCGGGTGCGCAGGATCGACACCTTCTGGTACGCGGGCACCGAGGGCTACCACGTCGCCTTCCGGTCGACGAACTCCGCGGGCAACCCGATCATGGGCATGACGACGGTCCTTATGCCGATCGGTGTGAAGAATCCACCGCTCGTCTCCTACCAGGCCATCATCAATTCGCTTGGCGTGAAGTGCAATCCGTCGCGTTCGCTCTTCAATGCCGAACTCAACGATGCGCCCGGCATGTACCTGCCGACCGGGCGTGGCTGGGCGATCTCGGTGCCCGACCACCTCGGACCGACGGGCGCATACGGTGCCGCCAAGCTCGGCGGCATGGTCACGCTCGACAGCGTTCGCGCGGTCAAGCAGGTCAGCGAACTCGGTCTGTCGAACGTTCCCGTCGTTCTTGCCGGCTACTCGGGTGGCGGTATGGCGAGCGCGTGGGCCGCGGCAATGCAGCCGACCTACGCTCCGGAGTTGAAGATCGACGGCGTCGTCGCGGGCGGCATCCCGGCCGATCTCGAACAAATGGCACGCGGCCTCGGTTTCGCGCCGCACCCGGGATTCGGTCTGGCCTTCGCGGCTGCGATGGGTCTCGAGCGCGAGTACCCCGACCGCTTGCCGATCACCAGTCAACTCAACGACAACGGCCTGTTTCTGCGATCCTTTATGGCCAACGAGTGCAGGCGCTTCCTGATCTTCCACGGTCTGTTCAGGAGTGCCGAACAGTTGGCCGCGCGCCGCGACCTGATGACAAGTTCGGCGGCAATGTCGGTGCTGCGCGAGAACAGCCTGCGGTACTTCCGTGACGTGCCGACCGTCCCGATCATGATCTGGCACGGCATCTACGACGGCTTGACGCCGTACGACGCCGTCGCCGATGTCGCGCGCAGATACTGCGACAACGGTGCCAATCTGCTCTTCGCGCCGTACGACATCTCCGAGCACATGACCTGTGCCGCACTCGGATTCCCGCAGGCTTGGAACTACATCGAGGCACGTTTCCGAGGGGAACCGGCACCGACCCAGTGCTGATGTGCGAATAGTGGACTCGATCAGGGTCTTCCCCGATAGCGCCATCCGCCGGAAACGGACAGGATGGTTGGCAGATCCTGATCGAGAACCCGAAAGGCGACCATGCCCTCCAATGCCAGGTCCACCGATGTGCGAAGCACCGACACCGACACCGAGAGCGGCCCCGCAACCAACGCGATAGCGGCGCGGGCAATCGACGTGGTCAAGACCTACGGCAGTGGTGACACCCAGGTGCGTGCGCTCGACGGGGTGTCTGCCGACTTCGTGCGCGGCGAGTTCACCGCGATCATGGGTCCGTCCGGGTCCGGCAAATCGACGCTCATGCACTGCCTCGCGGGGCTGGACAACGCGACCTCGGGGTCGGTGCTTATCGGTGACACCGAATTGATGTCACTGTCGGACAAGCAGATGACGATGTTGCGACGCGACCGAATCGGCTTCGTGTTCCAGGCGTTCAATCTGGTCCCGACGTTGACGGCGCTGGAGAACATCACGCTGCCGCTCGACATCGCGGGACGCAAACCCGACAAGGAATGGCTCGACACCGTCATCGGCAGGCTCGGACTGCTCGACCGGCTGAGTCACCGTCCCGGTGAACTGTCCGGCGGACAGCAGCAGCGTGTCGCCTGCGCCCGCGCGTTGGCTGCTCGGCCGGAGATCATCTTCGGCGACGAACCGACGGGCAACCTCGATTCCCGCTCCTCGGGGGAGGTGTTGTCGATCCTGCGGGCGTCGGTGGACGAATTCGGTCAGACGGTTGTGATCGTCACCCACGATCCGCGGGCGGCCGCACACGCCGACCGCGTCGTGTTCCTTGCCGACGGACACATCGTCGACGAGTTGCGCGATCCCACAGCCGAATCCGTGCTCGACCGGATGAAGTCGCTGGAAACGGTCTGAGAAAATGAAAGCGTCTGCAATCGCATCGTCACCGATGCGCAAGGTCTCGCTGCGCAATCTGGCGGCACACAAGGTTCGACTCGCACTCACGCTGCTGTCGGTAGTTCTCGGAACCGCCTTCGTCGCAGGATCGTTCGTCTTCACCGATACCTTGTCGAAGACGTTCGACGGTCTGTTCTCCGATATCGCGGTCGGCGTGGACGTGCGCGTCAGCCCCGAAGATGTTCGCTCCAGCGGAGTGCCCCTGGCCGATGTCGACAAGATCGCCGCTATCGATGGAGTAAGGACCGTCGCCCCGAGCGTCAACGGTTCGATCGTGTTGCTGGACAAGGACAACAAGGCCTTGCAGACCGGCGGCGCGCCGAGTATCGGTGCCTCGTACCTGCCGCCGGACAAAGCTCTCGAACAGGCGGAGACGTTCACCTCCGGTGTACCGCCGTCGAAGCCGGGCGAGTTCGCGCTCAACGAAGGTGCGGCGGCGAAAGGAAACCTGGAGGTAGGGGACAAGACCAAACTGCTGGTCCCGTCACGCGGTCTGTACGACGTCACGTTGACCGGCATCTATTCGACGTCGACGGACGGCGGTGGGTTCATCGGCGCACTGTTCGACGATACGCAGGCGCGTGAACTCTTCACAGACGGTCAGCACGTCGCGTACGTCGATGTCGCCGGAACCGGTCTGTCGCAGAACGAGTTACGTGACCGCATCCAGGCAGCGTTTCCTGATCTGAAGGTACAAAACGGTGATGAGGTTCGCGAAGAACTGAAGGGCCAGATCAACGAAGCGCTGAGCTTCATCAACTACTTCTTGCTCGCCTTCGGTGGAATCGCGCTGCTGGTCGGCACTTTCATCATCTACAACACCTTCTCGATGATCGTCGCGCAACGCCTTCGCGAACTGGCGCTGCTACGCGCGATCGGCGCGAGTCGGGCGCAGGTCGGTCGGTCTGTCGTGTTCGAGGCGTTGATCGTCGGCGTTGTCGGCAGCGCACTGGGTCTGGCGTCCGGTGTCGGTCTGGCGTACGGACTTCGATCGCTGCTCAACGTGTTCGACCTCGGACTGCCGACGGGTGCGCTGCGACTCGAGCCGCGGACCATCGTCGTCGCACTTGTCGTCGGCGTTGTGGTGACCGTGGTCAGCGCCTACGCCCCGGCCCGTCGAGCGGCGAAGATTCCGCCGGTCGAAGCGATGCGCGAAGAGTTCGCGTCGACCGGAGATTCGTTGCGGCTCAGAACGATAATCGGTGCGGTGCTCGCCGCCATCGGCGTCGCAGCCGTCGTGATCGGCGCGCAGGGGACGGGTGGTCCGGCGGCGTCGACTGTCGGTCTCGGAGCTGTCGCCCTTGTCTTTGCGGTGCTGCTCGCAGCGCCGGCGCTGTCGCGTCCGATCGTCGGTGCACTCGGTGCGGTCTTCACGAAACCGTTCGGCTCGGTCGGGCGGTTGGCTCGCAACAACGCGGTGCGCAACCCGCGCCGCACTGCCGCAACGGCTTTCGCGTTGACCCTCGGTTTGATGCTCGTCTCGGCGATCGGCATGTTCGGAGCATCGGCGAAGGCCAGCGTCGACACTCTGGTCGACAAGGGTGTGAAGGCCGACTTCGTCCTCACGGGTCCGCAGATGATCGGCGTCCCGACTCCGGCAGGCGATGCGGTGCGCGCGATAGGTGATGTGGAGCAGGCGGTTTCGCTGCGATTCGTTCTCGCCAAGGTTGGTGACGAGAGTGCAGGCAACGGCGTCGCCTTCAGCAGCCCGCCGGATTCCGTTCTCGCGATGACGATGGTCGAGGGCAACAAGGACCTCGCCGACGACGGCATGCTGGTGTCGGAAACCGAATCGAACGACAAAGGCTGGAAGCTCGGTGACACAGTCACTTTGACGAGCTTCGACAACGAGCCGCACCCCGTTCGGGTGACGGGCATCTTCGAGGATTCGCAGTTGCTCGGCAACTGGATCGTCTCGGATGCGATGTATCAGAAGATCACACCGGACAATCTGCGCGCCGATTTCCTCGTGCTGGTGAAGTCGAAGTCCGGCGTCGATCAGGAGACGCTACGCACCGAGCTGGAGGATGCGACGGACCAGTTCGTCGTGGTCTCCGTTCAGGATCGGGAGCAGTTCAAGGGGGAGCAGGGCAAGCAGATCGACACGCTGCTCGCCGTGTTGTACGGATTGCTCGCGTTGGCGATCGTGATTGCGATCCTCGGCATCATCAACACCTTGGCATTGTCGGTCGTCGAACGGCGTCGTGAGATAGGTATGTTGCGCGCAGTTGGTATGGCGCGCAGCCAGGTTCGCCGGACGATCTATCTCGAGTCGGTGCTGATCGCGGTGTTCGGTGCGATCGTCGGCGTGCTGCTCGGCATCGGGCTCGGAACGGGGTTCATCAGAACGCTGCGGGACCAAGGCCTCGGCGAGATCGCGGTGCCGTGGGGTCAGGTGGTCGCGATGCTGGTCGGGTCCGCGGTGGTCGGTGTCTTGGCGGCGCTGTGGCCGGCTGTTCGCGCTGCCCGAACCAAGCCGCTGGAAGCTCTGGCCGAATAGGCGGCTCCGCCGCTCGTGAGTCCTTTTGGTGGGCGGGCCCTCCGAAAGGACTCACGATCTCTAGCCGCCAACGCTTTTTGCGGCTAGGCCTTTTGCCGTGTCACACGACGCCGCCGCAACGCCGGTTGTGTCGGTCCTGACCAGCCAGTGAATGAAGTCCGCGCCGTCTGCGATGCCGACCTGACAGATGCCGTCGGCCGCGGACGTGAACGCTCGATGACCGTCGATCTCGATGTCTTCGACGATCTTGCCCGACCTGATCGCGACCTCACGTTCGCGTTCGAACGGGCTGCCGCGGAACCAGGTGAACATGACGTACGGCGAGCCGGTCGGCGTCTCCCAGCGACACTTGATGCCGTTGTTCGCGACGAGTTCCAGTCCGCTGTAGCCGGTGACCTGAACCACGGCAGCGGTATCGATGGACCCACACTCGCCGTAGAAGGCGCCGAACTCTGTTGCGTTACCGGCTGATTCCTGCACGGATGCACCAGCAGCGGCATCATCGCCACCGCCGCCGCAGCCCACCAGAAACGCCAAAGCGAGCACGCCGGTCGTGAGTCCTTTCGGAGGGCCCGCCCTCCGAAAGGACTCACGAGGCGCGTAGCGCCCTATGTTCTCGCCATCCCTCGCTCGACGGCGGCGATGATGCTCGACCTCAGCTCCGCAGCCGGAACGATCGAATGCACCGACCCGACCTGCAGTGCGCGATCGATGTTGTGGACCGCTTCGAATTCCTGCGCGACCTCACCGAGCTTGTCGGACCGAACCGCACTGCGCGCCGCGGCAAGTTCGACGCGAAGGTGTGCACGCTCGGCGTCGTCGGTCGCCGTTGCAAGCTGCTCTTCCAACTCCTTGACCGACGGATCTGCCGCGGTGCGGGTATTGACCTCACGCGAGAACACCACTGCGGCAGCGGGAGCGCCACCGATCACCGAGGCGAACGACCCCTCGACGGCGAGTACTTCCATGTTGTCGTTGAGCGCTCCGGAGAACACGACGAACGCGCCGCCGTGGTAGCGCGAGATCACGCAGAACACGATCGGACCGTCGAAGTTGACGATCGCCCGTCCGATCTCGGCGCCGTATTCGAGCTGGATGTTGCGCAGCGATTCCGGCGAGCCGTCGAAGCCGGACAGGTTGGCGAGAACGACCAGAGGACGATTTCCGCTGGCCGCGTTGATCGCTCGCGCCGTCTTCTTCGACGAGTTCGGGAACAGCGTGCCCGAGGTCCACAGATCGGGACCGTCCGCCGGGAACCAACCCTTACGCGGGATGGTCCGTGACTCGATGCCGATCACCGTTGCCGGGATGCCCGCGAGGTGCGCGTCGAACACAACCGACGTCTCCGCGCCCGCCATGTCCGCCCACCGCTCGAGGACCGTGTGGTCCTGATCGACGACGGCACGCATGACGGTCCGAATGTCGAAGGGCTTCTTACGTTCCGGGTTGGTGACGGAGGAGAAGATGTCGCCGACGGTGGTGAAGTCGCTCGACGGGTGCACGTGCGGGTAACCACGGACGTCGCGGTTGACGGGGTCCTTGGTATGGGCGCGACGGGGGAAACGTTCGCCGGGCGCGGTGTAGGAGTGCTCGTAGTGCGCGAACAGAATGTCGCAGGCGGCGTTGAGGTTCGGCGCCCAGTACTGCGCTTCGCCGTTCGGACCCATGACGCGGTCGTAGCCACCGATACCGAAGTTGTCTTCGGCCGAGACGCCGCCCGAGTAGTCGAGCGACTGCTTACCGGTCAGCACCATGGCACTGTCCGGCGTCATCACGAGAATGCCCTTGGTGTGGGTGAGCATCGTCGCTTCGGCATTCCAGTACGGCTGTGCGCCAACGTTGATACCCGCGACGACGATGTTGATCTCACGACCGTCCTGCGTGAACGTGATGATCCGGCGCAGAGCGCGGGAGACCCAGTCCATGTTCTCGGTGCCGCTGTCCATGGAAATCGTTGCGCCGGAGGACAACGTGAACCATTCGAGCGGAATGTCGAGTTCCTCGGCCAGGTCGAGCGCGGCCACGACGCGGGAGCACTCGGCCTCGGCAACGGTACCGAGTGCTTTCGTCGGATCACCGAACAGCGCGACGCGGGTCATACCCTCGGGGTACCGCAGCGTCGGGGTGGTGACGATACCGACGATCAGGCCCGCTTTGTTTGTGCCGTAAGGCCTTTCGACGGGTGCGAGGCGTCCGGTGCTGTCGAAGTCGTACTCGGTGAACGTGCCGTCCTCGCCGGTGAGCAGCGGAATGATCTCGTACGGGTAGACCGTGCCACGGGCGCGTGACCGCAGCACCTTCTGCGTGTAACCGTCGAGCGGCTGCAGCGGTTCGGTCGGCGGCTCGGTTGCCTTGATGAAGACGCCGGCGCCCGAACGGTACGAAAAGCGCAGTGCCACTTCACGTGGTGCTTCGTTCGGCTGTTCCTGCAGCAGTGCGAGCAGGGTTACCTCTTCGAGGCCTGCGCCGACCGTCAGCGGCGCGATGTACTGCGCGATGGCGGTGAGCTGCTCCATCGGCTCGTTGATGACGGGCCAGATGTAGAGCGCAACACGGTTGTTGTCCAACCTGTTCGAGCCGCGCTTGGCCTGCTCGCGCCGGATGCCGTCCATACAAGCCGACAGCGCACGCTCGATCGCGGGCAATGCAACGATGTTGCCTGCCGGGTCGCGCTGGACCGTCTCCTCGCGGATTTCGGCGAAGGCGATGAGCCGCTTGTCGGCCGGATTCTCTTTGGCGTCGAGCTGATACAGGTGCGTATCTGCAGCCGACGGCAGGCGGGTGCCGTCGAAGTGCTTGAGGCGCCAGAAGTCGAAGCGCTGACCGGTCAGCGGATGCATGTCGCGGATGATGCGATCCTCGACCAAGCCGGATTCGTTGCCGCGCAACGTGATCAGCTGGATCGACTCCTTCGGGCCGAACACGGTGACGGTCGCTCGACGCCACGTCCGCGCCTTCGGGTGCTTCTCGAGTACCTCACGCAAGGCCTCGGACAGTTCGTCGCCTTCAGGCGCTGTCGGCCACGACATGTAGAGGTCGACGGCAAGGTCGTCGGTCTTGGACCCGGCAAGTTCGTCGACGATGTCGAGGGTGCCCGCGAAGTCTTCGATCGTGGTGCTGATCGAAATCAGGTCGACGCGTTCACCGGCCTGATCGAACGTTCCGGTCACGACGGTGCGGCCATCGCGGGTGAACGCCTTGACGTCACCGAGGACGTGGATCAGGTAGTACTGCCGCGTGATCACTTCGAGCAGCGCGCCCGGGTCTGCGATGCGCTGTGCGAGCAGACCGATCAGCGGTTCCGGAGTTGCCGCGAGTGCCCGGACCCGATCGCCGTAGTCGACGGAATCTGGACGTTCGGCGAGGTACTGCAGGTTGCCGCGGACGTTGTCGTAGGCGCGGTTGCGAATCTCGCGGATCGACGGCTCGTCGAAGAACCGGAAGCGCAGGTTCCTTGCGACGTCACCGATGACCGGGTAGCGGACCTGGGTGGCCTCGATCAGGCGATCGAGCACCTCGGCAAGAGCCGGACCAGCCTTGGGTGCCGGTGCCGCATCGGTGAGCCAGCGTTCGAGCAGGCCCACGATCACGGGGACCTGGTTCTCGATGCGCTGCAGTGCGAGGAAGAGGCGGTAGACCGCTTCTTCGAGCAGCGGACCGTGTTCGAGGTCGATGATGTCGTAGTGGCTGAGCGCGCGGGAGAGTCTGTCGCGGAACGAGTCCGGCAGGCCTTGCACGTCGCAATCAAGTGACAACAGGTACGAGTGGAAATGCTCGCGCGGGCTGTGAGCCTGCTCGTGTGCGTATTCCTCTTCGTCGGTCGACGGCCGGTTGCGCGACAGTTCGCAGATGTCGGCGAAGGTCGTCAACAGGTCGAGTTCGGCGTCGACCGTACGGTCGGCAGCCGTCAACGACGACCGCAGCGTGTCGTATTCACGCAGCAGTTCGCGGGCACGCGCGCCGCCGACGTCGAAGCCGGTGAGCACGGCTCGCAGCGCATCGAGGCGCGCCGTCGCTTCCGCGCGGGCGTCGCTGTCGATGGTCGAGGCTTCTTTCGCGAACTCCACTCGCGGCGACGTGGAGACGGCGGCACCGTCGTCGACGGGGTCGACGCGCAGCAGCGGAGCGCCGGCATCGATCTGTGAGTTGACGACTGCGAGCACTTCGCGGACCCGTCCAGCAAACGGTGCGCGAACCGCGGTTTCCATCTTCATCGCCTCGAGCACGACGAGCGTCGCGCCTGCCTGAACCTCGTCACCGGGGGCCACTGGAACGGCGACCACGACGGCGGGCGCTGGTGCGCGAACGACGCCTGCCTCGTCCTGGCTGATCTGATGGCTGATGCCGTTGACCTCGACGAGGTAGTGCGCGGGACCCGCGACGGAGACGACGTGATAGCGCTTGCCGCCGACGACGATGCGGCTCTCGTACTTGCCGTGGCGATCGACGTCGACCTCGAACTCGCCGCCCTCGGTCTCGACGCGGTAGCGGTGCGGACCGATCTGGCCGACGGTCAGCTGATACGCCTGACCCTGGTAGGAGAGTTCGACGGCGCGGCCGATGGCGTGGGTCGCACGCGGACGCCCACCCCGTGCCGAGTGCAGGAACGCCGCGCGTTCGTGGGTCTCTTCGGCGTCGTAAGTGTCGATGGCCGCGGCGATGAGTGCGATGTCGGCGACGCGAGTCGGGCCGTCGCTGGTGCCTGCGCCGGTGCGGTCGAGCCAGCCGGTGTCGGCGGATGCCGAGATGACTTCGGGCCGGTCGAGCAGGTCGAGGAGGAACGACTTGGTCGTCGTGCCGCCGTCGAGGACGACCGTCGTCTCGCGCAGCGCAGTGCGGAGTCGTGCGAGCGCCTCGGAGCGGTCCTGACCCCATGCGATGACCTTGGCGACCATCGAGTCGTAGTCGGGCGGGATGACGTCGCCCTGTGCGATACCGGTGTCGACGCGCAGACCGGAGCCGAGGGGGAACTTGAGCAGCCGGACCGTTCCGGGTGCGGGCGCGAACCCGTTGTCGGCGTCCTCGGCGTTGAGCCGCGCTTCGACGGCGTGCCCGAATTCGGCAGGGCAGTCCCCTTCGAGGCGGTGGCCGTTGGCGACCATGATCTGCAGTTTGACCAGGTCGAGGCCGGTGGTTGCCTCGGTGATCGGGTGCTCGACCTGCAGGCGGGTGTTCACTTCGAGGAACGTGAAGAGCTTCTGATCGGGCTGGTAGAGGTACTCGACCGTGCCCGCGCCGCGGTAGCCGGCGGCGTGCACAAGTTCGCTCGATGCGAAGCGGAGGTGGTCGGCCTGCTCCTTGGTGAGCAGGGGCGAGCTGGACTCTTCGATGACCTTCTGGTTCTTGCGCTGGATCGAGCAGTCGCGCACACCGGGTGCCCAGACGTTGCCGTGGTTGTCGGCGATGACCTGGACCTCGACGTGGCGTGCGTCGGTGACGAGGCGTTCGAGGAAGACGACGGGGTCGCCGAACGAGCGCTCTGCTTCACCCTGGGTGCGTTCGAGGGCAAGCTCGAGTTCGTCTTCGGCGTAGACCTTGCGGATGCCGCGGCCACCACCTCCGCTGCGAGCCTTGATGATGAGGGGGTAGCCGATGGCCTGAGCGTGCCTACGCGCGTCGGATCGGGTTTCGACGGCGCCACCACTCCATGGTGCGACCGGAACGCCGACCTTCTCGGCCAGGATCTTCGCTTCGACCTTGTCGCCGAGCAGACGCATCGCCGAGGCGGGCGGCCCGATGAAGGTGATGCCGAGCTTCTCGCAGAGGTCGGCGAAGTTGGGGTCTTCTGCGACGAAGCCCCAGCCGACCCATACGGCGTCCGCATTGGCCTGCTTGAGCGCGCGTCCGAGTTCCGCATGGTCGAGGTAGGGGCTCGTCGTCCCGTTCGACCGCAGGGTCACCGATTCGTCGGCTTGCCGGACGAACATCGCGCGACGTTCGGCTTCTGTGTGCAGAGCGATCGTGGCTATGTCGTAGTTGTGCTCTGCATTCAGCTCCCGGACGGCCCTGATCAGGCGTACGGCGGCTTCGCCCCTGTTGACTACAGCAATTCGAGTGAACATATCTCTCTATCGTCCGGTGTCGAAGGTTCGTTCTTGCAGCATGCCTCAGCAGGCGGCATATGCGGGATGATTCCGCGTCGACGTGTCTATTCAGCGATGTTCGACGGGTCCGGCCGGGATCGCCGACAGGACCCGCAAGCGTCGTTGCAGTCCACTCAAGGTTGCAGCATCGAACACCGACCCGCCAAGTCGGCATCCCGGCGTGTCTGCATCGCTGGATCGTAAGATTCCGAAAGATCAAGCAGCGGTCCGTGTTTCGCGGACGCATTTACGCAGAGTGAAATTTGCCTCTCTCTGCGCGATTTACCCGTACCAGCGAGTAACGTTGCGGCCGAACGCTTCTCGACGATCTAAGTTACCGCCGGGTAGTCACAGATTCCTGTTCATTGTGAGCTCCGCGAGTTCGCGCGCGGCCTCGCAGGGGTCCGGCCCGTTGGCGACGCCGACAGACTGTACCCACCACGTGATCACACCCGAATAGTTGACCGTGACGCCGCACGCCGCCGGACTGCCAGGTCGCAACGCCTGAAATGCGGAAGCGCCCTTGATCTTGACGTCTGTGACCTCGTAGCGCAGTTGGCCGGCGATGTCGCGCTCGTGCGCGAGCGTGTTGTTCTCGAACCATGCGAACGTCACGTCGACCCGACCGCTTGGAACGCTCACGTCCCACATGCAGATCGCGCCGAGAAAGTAGCGGTCGATGGCGTTGCCGCCGAGGGTCGAGGCGATCTCCTCGTCGGAGACGGCGTCGCACTCGTGGAGAAGTTTGTCGAACTGGGTCGACGGCGACGGTCCGCCTGCCGCGCTCGGCTTGCCGGTCACGGTCGTGCCGCAGCCGACGAGAACGAACGTCGCCGCGACGGCAATCATCCAGCGACTCCCTGACCGAAGGTTCACGACGCTTTCTCCATCGTCAAATTCGCGAGGGCAAGAACGGGCGCGCAGACGTCGGTGGGTCGGTCGGCAGCGGTGAAATCGACAAGCCAGTACACAAAATCGTCGTTGTCCTGGATACCGACTTCGCAGAATTGATCGGCCGGGTCCCGCGACATGTAGGCGCGTCGGCCGTCGATCTTGAGATAGGTGACGATGCGTCCACTGGCCTCCGAGCCGAGCCGTTCCCTGTCGATCGGGCTGCCCCGGAACCAGACGAACATGGCGTACGGATGCCCGCCCGCCGCCTCCCAGCGGCACTTGATGCCGTTCCGCGCGATGGGTTGCAAGGTTGGCAACCCGGTGATTGCGACGACCGCCTCGTCGTTCACGAACCCGCATTCGCTGTAGAAGGCACCCGGGCCCGAGCGTGTGGGATCGGCCAGCGGTGGGGCCTCTTTCGGCTGGTCCGGGCGGGTGGAGTCGCATCCGGTCAGCGCGCCTGACCCGACCGCCGCGCACACGAGGGCAGCCAGCGAGGCGCGCCTGATGGTGGCGGTCACGGTGCGGGGCACTTCACGAGGTTACTGCGCCCCGAATACGGGTAGGCTGAGGTCACCGATAGTCATGCGCGGCCGGACGGCAAGCGCGGCTGTCGATTGATGGTGAGGCCGTAGCCGGCGAGGAGTTCCGGTTGGCGCCGTCGAATCGTGCTTCGTCACACCTCGACCTGGACCCGTCGAGTCGGTGATTTCCACTGACAGAACACCCCCAACACTCCGGCCCCTGCGTGACACCCGATTCGCCCGTCTGCATGTACCTGCGGACCCACCAAACCGATCGAAAGCATTATGTACGACCAAAATTCGTTTGTAGACGTGTCCGTTGTCCGCCCGTGCTGCGGAGGTCTCCGTGGCCATCTCTGAAGTACGCGAATACGCACATCTCACCGAGGCCGACGTCGAAGCCCTCGGCAAGGAACTCGACGAGATCCGCCGCGATATCGAGGAATCACTCGGCGAACGCGACGCGCGCTACCTCTACCGCACGATTGCCGCGCAACGACTCCTCGACGTGACGTCGCGACTGGTGATCTTCGGTAGCCGGGGACCGCTGACGACCATGCTGGGGACCGTCGGTCTCGCCGTTGCGAAAAGCATCGAGAACATGGAACTCGGCCACAACATCTGCCACGGCCAATGGAACTGGATGAACGATCCAGAGGTCCATTCCAATTCGTGGGAGTGGGACATGGCCGGGCTGTCCGCCCAGTGGAAGTACTCGCACAACTATCGCCATCACGTCTACACCAACGTCCTCGGTATGGACGAAGACATCGGCTTCGGCATTATGCGGGTCACCCGCGATGACAAGTGGGAACCGCAGCATTTGCTCCAACCTATCCGAAACCTGTTGCTGGCGGCGACATTCGAGTGGGGGATCGCCCTGCACGATCTGTATTCCGAACAGGATCGGGCCGCCGACGAGTCGGGCAAGCAGGCCGAGAAGAAGATGTTCCTGCGCAAGATCGGTAGGCAACTCGGCAAGGACTACGTGCTGTTCCCCGCGCTGTCCGGCCGACGCTGGCTCCGGACCCTCGGTGCCAACGCGGTCGCGAACCTGATGCGGAACGTGTGGGCGTACGTCGTGATCTTCTGCGGTCACTTCCCTGATGGCGCAGAGAAATTCACGCTGACCGACCTCGACGACGAGACGCGAGCCGACTGGTACCTGCGGCAGATGCTCGGTACCGCCAACTTCGACGCAGGCAAAGCAATGGCGTTTATGAGCGGCAACCTCTGCTACCAGATCGAGCACCACCTCTTCCCCGATCTGCCCAGCGTTCGGTACGCCGAGATTGCCGTTCGCGTGCGCGCTTTGTGCGACAAGTACGACCTGCCGTATACGACGGGATCGCTTGCGAAGCAGTACTTCCTGACCCTGCGCACGATTCACAAACTCGCCCTACCGGACAGCATGTTGATCGCGACGTGCGACGACGCACCGGAGACGGCATCGGAGCGCAAGTTCAGAACGTCGGCGCCTACCCTGCAGCACCCAGCGGGGCCGACGGCTGGACGACGTGGTTTGCGCACCGCGATTGCCGAGCGAAAGCGGTTCCGGCGCTAGCAATTATCTGCCGCCTCGAGAGATCGGGCCGCCCCAAAACTTCAAACAGAGGAGTACGTGTGCACCATCTCAAACTCGGAGTTCTTTCGCGAACGCGGAAGGAAAACGAGCATCGGGTGCCGATTCATCCGTCACACCTCGACCGGATCGACGACGACCTGCGCTCCAGCGTTTTCCTCGAACACGGCTACGGCGACGATTTCGGACTGACCGACGAGCAGTTGGCACCGTTCGTCGGCGGCATGCGGTCGCGTGAACAGTTGCTTGCCGACTGCGAGGTCATCTTGCTTGCCAAGCCGTTGGCCGAAGATCTCGAAGAACTCCGCGAGGGCCAGGTGCTGTGGGGGTGGCCCCATTGTGTGCAGGACGAGAAGCTCACCCAAATTGCGATCGACCGGATGTTGACGCTCGTCGCGTTCGAGGCGATGAATCATTGGCGTTCCGACGGCTCGTTCAAATTGCATGTCTTCCACAAGAACAACGAGTTGGCCGGCTACTGCTCGGTGTTTCATGCGATGGCGCTGGCCGGGTCGACCGGCAACTATGGCCGTCGGCTGCGCGCGGTTGTCATCGGGTTCGGTGCCACCGCACGTGGCGCTGTGACTGCTCTGAGCGCGCATGGTGTGCACGATGTCGAGATCCTGACCCAACGCGGGATCGCCGCCGTCGCGTCGCCGATTCACTCCGCCCAGATGGTGCAGTTCGATCACGATGTCGACAACCCGGGCGACCCACGACGAAGCCATGCACTGACCGAAGATGGCCGTGTCCCGCTGGCCGGCTTCCTGGCCGAGCACGACATCGTCGTCAACTGCGTATTGCAAGACACCGCAGCGCCTTTGACGTTCCTGATCGACGAGGACGCCGACATATTTCCGCCGGGCAGCCTGATCGTCGACGTGTCGTGCGACGAGGGGATGGGGTTCAGTTGGGCGCGTCCGACGACGTTCACCGAGCCGACCTTCACCGTCGGTAAACACATCACCTACTACGGCGTCGACCACAGTCCGTCCTATCTGTGGAACTCGGCGAGCTGGGAGATCAGCGAAGCCCTGCTGCCGTACCTGCGGACCGTTCTCGATGGTCCGGATGCGTGGGGCAAGAACCAAACCGTCAGTCGCTCGATCGAGATCCGTGACGGCGTGATTCAGAACCCCGCCATCCTCGCGTTCCAGCACAGATCAGCAGATTTTCCGCATCCCTACACAGAATTGGTGGAGTCATGACCGGAGTAGAGTCATCTGCATCGTCCGATGCCACACTCGATTCGGATTCGACGTCCCTCATGTGCGAAACCTGTCCGCACACCTGGGAATCCCACGATGCGATCGCAGCCAGGTACTGCTCCGCAGTCGCTGCGCGTTCACTCGATCGTTCCTGCATCTGTTCGCAGAACAAGCCGACCCCACAACCGAAAAAGGAAAACAAATGAGTACTCCGACTGCCACCGCCACAACGACCCGCTCACGCTACGAAGAACGCGTACACCTGGTCTCGGAGGCCTTGACCTCCAACACCAAGCTCGACAAGAAGGCCGCAGCGAAGGTCGCGGTGCAGATCCTGCATGCGATCGACACGATTCCCGAGAAGGTTCGCTGATTCTTCAGCGCTGATTAGAGTTTGCCCATCTGATCAGGTCTCCCTTGTCGAGCGCCACGGCGAGCAACTCGGGGAACTGATCGGGTGTGCAGGCGAATGCTGGAATACCAAGCGCTGCAAGTGCGCTCGCGTTGTCGTGATCGAACGACGGTGCGCCGTCGTCGGACAGCGCGAGCAACACCACAACTTGAACCCCCGACTCCTTCATCGAGCCGATCCGCCTCAGCATCTGCTCGCGGACCCCGCCTTCGTAGAGGTCGGAGATCAGCACGAACAACGATTCGGTCGGCCTCGTGATCAACGATTGGCTGTAGGCGATCGCCCGATTTATGTCGGTGCCGCCGCCGAGTTGAGTACCGAAGAGGACGTCGACAGGATCTTCCAACTTGTCCGTCAAATCCACGACAGCCGTATCGAAGACGACGAGCGACGTCTTGAGCGAGCGCATCGACGCGAGGACCGCACCGAACACCGAGGCGTAAACGACGCTCGACGCCATCGATCCGGATTGATCGATCGCGAGTACCACGTCGCGGTGCACGGCTTGCGCTCGGCGGCCGTAGCCGACCAGTCGTTCCGGCACCACGGTCTTGTGCTCGGGCAGGTAGTGGCCGAGGTTCTTTCGAATCGTGCGATCCCAGTCGACGTCACGCAGCTTCGGCCGTGACGTTCTGGTCGCTCTATTGATGACGCCGGTGACGGCAGCCGTGGTCTTCGACGCGATCCGTCGCTCGATGTCGCGCACCACCTTCTCGACGACCATGCGCGCGGTTGCCTTCGTGGTTTCGGGCATCACCCGATTGAGGCTCAGCAGCGTTCCGACCAGGTGCACATCAGGTTCGACGGCTTCGAGCAGCTCGGGTTCCAGTAGCAATTGGGTGAGGTTGAGACGCTCGATCGCGTCCTTCTGCATCACCTGCACGACGCTGTTCGGGAAGTACGTGCGAATGTCGCCGAGCCACCGCGACACCCGCGGTGCCGAGCTGCCGAGGCCGCCGGCTTTGCGTTTGCTGTCCGATGCCGAGCTTTCGGAATCGGAGTCGTACAGCGCCGCGAGGGCGCCGTCCATTGCGCGGTCGTCGCGGCCGGAGAGTCCGCCGAGACCTTCGTCCGCTGCCTTGCCGAGCGCCAGGCGCCAGCGGCGGAGGCGTTCGTAGTCGTCTGGCAGTTCGGTCATTGCGAGAATCCCAAGATCTGCGCGACCGCAGCCATGGCGATGCGACCGCGTTCGGGGTCGACCTGTTGGACCGAATTACGTTGCGTCGTTCCCGGACTGCGCACCGCCTGCCCGATCGCGTGCCGCTCACCGGTCTCGAACGAACCGAACGTGCGACGCAGCAATGGGAGGGCGTCGATGAAGTCTTGGCCACCGAGGGAGGCGAGCCAGTCGTCGAGTAGGCGTAGGAGTTCGCGGTCGTGCACAAGCAGTAGTCCGCCGCCGGCGAGGAAGCCTTCGACCCACGCGGCTTTCGCGGCGGGTTCGGCGCCGATCGACAGTGCGTGGGAAAGTCTTGTGGCCGAGTCGGATTCGCTGATTCGCCCGGCGTCGCGCAGGAGTCGAACGATGCGACCGACCAGCAGACCGTGCACGTCGCTGCGGTGGCTGATGGATTCCAGCGTCGTCATCCAGCGGTCGGACGTCGTCGCGTCGTCGCGGGTCATCACTGAAGCGTGGGTGTCGTCGATGAGCGTGCGAAGTGTGGAAGCGCTGTCGTCGTCGAGGTTGCCGACGGCCGAGCCGAGGCCGGCGCAGATGCGGACGAGCAGACTGTCGGCCACGTGAGTTATTGCGGCAGTGTCGGTTCCGCGGACGTCGCCGTAACGCGTCGTGCGGGTTAGCGGTGGGACGGCGGCAAGCAGGTGCGCGACGTCGTGGTCGAGCGCCGCTGCCGTTTCGACGATCGTCAGCAGCTGGGGGAGCACGTCTGCGAGGTCCGCGATGAGGGCGCGTTCGAGGAGATTCGTGAGCTCGCCGAGTGTGGTGTCGTCTTTTCCTGCCCGATCGAGGATCTTTGCTTCTGCTGCGGCTTCGACGGTCGTTCCCCACATCGCGGCTTCGACGACGGACACGGAGAACTCTGGCTGCCATTCGAGCGTCCACGTTTCGCGGAAGGTACCGGTGCTGCGAACCTCGCTGTCGGTGATGGTGCCCCAGTCGATGCCGATCAGCAGGAGCCGATGCAGCAGTTGTGATTTGGCGAGGTCGTTCGGTTTACGAAGGTCGAGATCGAGCTTCGTTGCCGATGGAGTTTGTTTGAGACGCAGGGTTCGTGCGCGAGCACGGAGGTCGGCGTCGAGGGGGACGGTCGGTGTCTCGTCGGGCACCATGCCGAGCTTCTCGCCGACAACCAGCTTGTTCGTGATCAGCGCCAACAGCACGTCGTCGCCGTCGCACAACACCGCTCGCGTTGCCTCGGTGACCTCCGACAGCCCCGCCAGCGGACGAGATCGCATCGCCGCGAGCGTTTCCGTCAGGCGCACCGATTCGATGACATGCGCGCTCGACACGGGCAGGTCTTCGGCGCGCAGCACCCGCGCGACCTTGGTGAGCCAGCGGACGATCGGGTGTTCGGTCTCGGTGAAGAGATGGTGATACCAACCGGGCGAGGTGATTCCGGCGCCGTAGCCCGATCGGCTTGCCAGCCGTGAATGAGTCCACGGCACCCAGGTGAGCGAGGTCTTGGTCTTGGGCAGGCCTTTGAGGAGGCGGGCGTCTGCGGTTGCGGGGCCAAGTGGACCAGTGAGCGCTGGTGCATGCCACGCGCCGCACACGACAGCGATTCTCTGGGAGCCTGCTTTGATGGCTTTTCGCAGAGTTTGGCGCATGTACGCCTCGCGCTGCAGCGTTCGGCTGTCGATGTACGACGTCTCTCGCAGAGACGCCATTGCCTCGGTGATTGCGTCGAACGACTCTGCGTCGGAGGTGGATTCGACGATGGCGTCCCACCAGCGTTCGGCGTCGTCGTAACCGGCAGCCGCGGCGAGGCGGACGAGTGGGTCGCCCTGTTCTCGCTTCTCGTCCTCGGCGGGCTTCACACCGATGGTCTGCGACGCAGGGAGATCACAGAAGGTGGCGGTCACGTTGTGCGCGGCGGCCCACGTGATCGCCTGCCATTCGGGGGAGAAGACAGCGAACGGCCAGAACGCCGCATTGGACGGCGCCGCAGTCGAATACGCGAGCAGCGCAACCGGGGGATGCATGTACTCGGACGCTGCAAGCGCAACCAGGGGGTCGGCGTCGGAGGGGCCTTCGATGAGAATTGCGTCGGGCACGAACTCGTCCAGGGCAGCACGAAGCGACCGCGCAGAACCAGGGCCGTGGTGGCGGATGCCGTAGACGCGGGTTTCGGTGGCGATCTTTACGTTTGGTGACTCCAGGGTTACCGTCATCCGCTCACCTCGCGGCAGGCGCGGTAGAAGTCGGCCCAGCCTTCCCGTTCGCGCACAACGGCTTCGAGGTATTCGTTCCACACCACGGCGTCGGCGACGGGATCTTTGAGGACCGAGCCGAGGATGCCGGCGGCGACGTCGGCAGCACGCAGGGTGCCGTCGCCGAAGTGAGCGGCAAGGGCTGCGCCACTGGTGATCACCGAGATGGCTTCGGCGGTCGAGAGTGTGCCGGACGGCGATTTGAGCTTGGTTCGGCCGTCTTCGGTTGCCCCGGAACGTAGTTCGCGGAACACCCGGACCACGCGCCGAATCTCTTCTGCTGCAGCGGGAACCGGCGGCAATTCGAGTGCGTGGCCGAGTTGCTCGACGCGACGGGTGACGATCCCGACTTCTTCCTCCTCGCTGGCAGGTAGCGGCAGCACGACGGTGTTGAAACGGCGACGCAGGGCGGACGAGAGTTCGTTGACACCACGGTCGCGGTCGTTTGCGGTGGCGATGACGTTGAATCCCTTGACCGCTTGCACTTCCGTTGCCAGCTCGGGGATCGGGAGGGTCTTCTCCGACAGGATGGTGATCAACGCGTCCTGCACGTCGGCGGGGATGCGGGTGAGTTCTTCGACGCGCGCAATGGTGCCGGTCTCCATGGCGGTCAGGACGGGCGACGGCACGAGCGCACCCGCGGTCGGACCTTCTGCGAGCAGGCGTGCGTAGTTCCAGCCGTAGCGGATCGACTCCTCGGCTGTGCCTGCGGTGCCTTGCACGAGCAGGGTCGAACTACCGCTGATCGCAGCCGAAAGATGCTCGGATACCCAGGTTTTGGCGGTACCGGGTACGCCGAGCAGGAGCAGCGCACGGTCCGTCGCGAGTGTCGCCACGGCAACCTCGACCAGCCTGCGCGGACCCACGTACTTGGGCGTGATCACCGTGCCGTCGTTCAGCGTCCCGCCGAGAAGATAGGTCACCACGGCCCAGGGTGAGAGTCGCCACGACGGGGGTCGGGGACGGTCGTCGGTGCGGTCGAGGGCTGACAGTTCTTCGGCGAAAGCCTGTTCGGCGTGTGGGCGTAGCAGCGCTGATTGGTCTGGTTCGGTCGCGGCTGGTGTCGTCACTGCTGGTCCTGTCTCCGCCTGTTCGATCACTGCAGCTCCTCGAGCATCGTCTTGCGTTGTATGAGGTGGAACGCGATCTGGTTCATCCGGCGTGCGGTGCCGCCGTCGACGGCTCGGTCAGCGGCTCCGCGCACAGCACCGAGCAGGTCGATCGGCAGGTGTGCCAGCGCGTGCGTGTGTAGCTGCCGGCGGAAGGCCTTGTCGTCGGGGCGGGTCGCAACGGGATCCATCTGCATCAACAATTCCAGAGCCCGGATGGCAAATTCGCGTGGCCACGGGTGTGGGAGAGCGTCGAGCACGAACGTCGAGTAGTCGAGCAGCGGTCGTGGGTCGGCAAGGACCCAGTCCGCGACGGCGTCAGCGGGCATGACCTTGATGAGGTCCGTGTCTTTCACGCCCGCCCGTCGTAGCAGCGCTTCGGCCCATTCGGCGTTGTGTTGTGCCTTCGCGGCGTCGGCCCAGCCGACATTGATGCGTAGTTTCCAGCGTTCGTCGATGGCGGAGGTCACTGCGGTTGCCGGCGGTCCGAGCAGCTGTTCCCAGACCGCGAGCGGCGTCGCTCTGACGACTCGGCCGAACCAGGTCATCGGATCGTTCGCGGCGCTGACCGAGCGGTCGCCGATGCCATCGCGAATGGCTGCGTCGTCGAGTTCGTCGGGAACCTTTGCGCTGAGCGCGTTGTTCTCGTCGAAGTAGACCCAGTCGCGGATGCGGTCGGACATCCGCTGCGAGAGAGGCGAATCCGGGAGCTTGGCGAGCATCGCCGCGGCCACAGTTCGAACCTCTTGGCGTCCATCGTCGAGGGCCTGTTCGAGGAAATCGGTGTCGTTGTTGTTGAGCTGCGGCAGGAGTGAGCCGATCAGCTGGAAGCGTGCGGGTCCGGGCTCCTGCGGCCAGGTCTTCGTGAGTTGCTCGAGCGCGGCGTCGGGGTCTTGCCGGCGGACATCGGTGAGCCACTTGGCTCGTTCTCGGAGGGTGCCGTAGTTCCAGACCTGCAGGTCGGCCAGTGTGTAGCTCGTGAAATCCGACCATTCCGGATTCTGGGCGGCGAGCCACTGACCGCGAATGCTCGCGAGCTGGACGAGTCGGTCGCGGTAGGTCTGGTTGTTCGTGCTCGCCTTGGCGTACCGAAGGACAAGGGCGACAAGCTCGTCGGGTGCGCGGTAGTTGCGTCCTAGGGCTTCGACCAGCCATTCGTCGATGATGCGTGAGTTGGCTGCTGCGAGATCGCAGAACCGCGCGACTGCTGCGGCGGGTAGTTGGTAGCGCGGATCGTCGTCACACACGGTTGGCGGCGTCGCGGTTGTCGAGGTGACGCCACCACGCTCGTAGGCTCGTTCGAGTGCTGCCGCCTCCAACAATGAAGCGGCAGCGTCGTCGGTGGACAGTTGCTCGACCACACCGCGTGGAACTGGTTCGAGGGTGTCGAAGGTCGGTGTCCTGCGGGCGGTTCCGAGGAGGGCGGCGGCGACCAGATCGTCGTTCACATCACCACCACACGACCGCCGGAGAATGCGGAGATGACACGGATGCCGTCGTTGGTCCATTCGCCGATGATCGTCACGGGGTAGCCGCCGGAGAAGCCGAGCAGCGTCCACGGCGGCGGTTCGTCGAGTGGTGTCGAAATCGCGATGGCTCGGCCGGTGTGGTCGATGACGTGCCACTCGTCGCCGGAGAAGGTAGGGATCACGTCTTTCAGGCAGACCGGCCACGAGCGCAGCCACGGGTCGCGTCCGATGGCGGCTGCGTAGTCGTCGAGTGCTTCTTCGATGCCTGTGGCCGGGAGTGTTGTAAAGGGCTCGGGTTTACTGTGTCGCTCACCGAGTTTGGCGCGTAGGGACGCGGCACCAGGGTAGTAGTGGAGGTCGGCGTCGATCAGCGATCCGAGCGGCGGCAGATCGGTCGGAAAGTTCGGTGTGCCGTGGGAGAAGTCGAGAAGTACTGCCCAGCTGTTGCTTTCGCGTTCGCGCAGCCACACCTTGCGACTGAACAGGCTGTTCTCTTCGGTTACCTTGATGCCCAACACCATCCAGCGACCGCGGACCGGACGTTCGGCCAGGACGGAATCAGCGGCGACGGGGTAGCCGATGTGCGATCGGACCGTCGCCTGCAACGGGTCAGACAGTTCGCCGAGGTGACGGTGAGCTTGGACGAGCAGGTGGAGTTGCGCGTATTCGCCGAGCAGCCGTTGGGGCCAATCTTTACGCGTGGCAAGGGCATACGGGAGTCGTCGCAGCGTCGACGCGATGCCGGGTGCTTTGGAGTCGACCATCCGAGCAGCCGCTGCTTCGAAGGCTGTGTAGGAGCGGTCGGTCTGTGCCAGACCGGTTCGCACTTGGTCGGCGATCCAGGTGTCGAGTTCTTCGAGACCGATGGTGACCTGTTTGACCCGGAGTTCCGCAGTTGCCGGGTTCGCGGTCTTCGGGCTTGCGGGGGCTTGTGCTTTGACGCCCTCGCGTTCGGCGCGGGACTCGATCCAGACTTCCGCGAAGTCGGCGATCGAATCCGCTTCGGGGACAGCATCTTCGGACCAGGAGATCAGCAAACTCAATGCGTGTTTGCACGGGAACTTCCGGCTTGGGCACGAGCATTCGAACGCGGGACCCGAGAGGTCGACGATCGTTTGGTACGGCTTCAGCCCACTGCCTTGGCACAGTCCCCATAGTGCGTTCGCGTGGTGGCCGGTCTTCGACAAGCTCGGTCCGAGCCGTCGTGCCAGCGCGACAGCTTTGGGGTCGGGTACAAGTGCGGTGATCTGTTCTTTGGTCCAGCGTTGGGGTGGAGAGGTCATTCGAAGAGGCTCTTGATGTCGTCGGCGGTCATGGCTGTGCTGAGCATGGTGTCGGCGTCCATGACGCTGGCGAAGAGTTCGGCCTTCTTCGCTTTGAGTGCCATAACCTTTTCCTCGATGGTGTCTTTGGCGATGAGCCGGTACACCATGACGCTACGGGTTTGGCCGATTCGGTGGGTGCGGTCGATGGCTTGCGCTTCGGTCGCCGGGTTCCACCACGGGTCGAGCAGGAAGACGTAGTCGGCTTCGGTGAGGTTGAGTCCGAATCCGCCGGCTTTGAGGCTGATCAAGAACACCGGTGCCGCACCGCTTTTGAACTGCTCGACGACTGCGCCGCGATCTTTCGTGGATCCGTCGAGGTAGGCGTAGGTGATTCCTTCGGCATCGAGTCGGTCGCGGACCTTCGACAGGAACGACGTGAACTGACTGAAGATCAGTGCGCGGTGACCGCCGTCGATCACGTCGTGCAGTTGCTCGGTCAATGCTTCGATTTTGGCGGACGGCACACCTTCGTGCTCGTCTTCGACGAGTCCCGCGTGCAGGCTCAGCTGGCGCAGCATCGTCAACGACCGGAAGATCGTGAAGCGGTTTTTGTCCATGTCGCTGATCAGGCCGAGGATCTTCTGGCGTTCGCGTTGCAGGTGGGTTTGGTAGATCTTGCGGTGGCGTGGATTCAGTTCGAGTTCGAGGACCTGCTCCTGCTTGGCCGGCAAGTCCGCTGCCACTTGGTCTTTGGTTCGGCGCAGGAGTAGCGGTTTGATCCGGCGTCGCAGTTGGGTGAGAAGTTCTGCGTCGCCTTGGTTTTCGATCGGCTTGCGGTAGTAGTCGCCGAACTTCTTGATGTTCGGGAACAGGCCAGGCGCGGTGATCGACAGCAGCGACCACAGCTCCATCAGGTTGTTCTCCATCGGCGTGCCGGTGATCGCCAGCTTGAACGGCGTCTCCAGTTTGCGGACGCATTGGTAGGCCTTCGACTGGTGATTTTTGACGAACTGCGCCTCGTCGAGGATCAGCGCCGACCAACTCATCGCCGAGTAGGTGTCGAAGTCGAGCCGGAAGCGGGTGTAGGAGGTGATGACCACGTCGGCGTTGCCGAGTCGTGCCATGTCGGAGGCTTTGATGGCCTTGTCGATCGCGGCGATCTTCAAACCTGGTGCGAAGCGCCGAGATTCGGCTGCCCAGTTCGGCACCACACTCGTCGGCGCGATGATCAAGAAGGGCGGCGCGTCCGGATCAGTTTGTCGCGCATGGCAGATCAAGGCCAGCGACTGAATCGTTTTGCCGAGGCCCATGTCGTCAGCGAGGATGCCGCCAAGCTTGTGCTGCCACAGGAAGGCCAGCCAGGTGAAGCCGTCAAGCTGGTAGGGGCGCAATTCGGCGTTGAGGCTGCGGGGTGGTGCAATCGGAGCGAGGCCGGGCAGCTTCAGCAGACCGTCGACCTGCGACCGCCATTCCCAGGCTTGGCTCTCGATGACGCCCAGTTGGGCGAACTCGTCCCACAGCCCGGCCTGATAGCGGCTCAGGCGCAGCGGGCCGTTCGGATTGTCCTGCAGCCCGCGGGCTTCCTCGATCAGTTCTCGAAGTGACTGCAGCTCAGGCTTTTCCAGCGAGAAGTACGCGCCGCTCGGCAGCAGTAGGTGTGTCAGGTCGTTGGCGAGGGCGGTGAAGACGTCGGCGAACGGAACCTCTTGGCCTTCGACGGAGATCGTGACGCCGAGGTCGAACCAGTCGTTGCTCTTCGAGGTGGCCGACGTGCTGAGCCCGATGCGGAGGCTGTCGCCGGCTTCGCGATAGTCGGCCGGGGTGCCGTCGACCTCGATGCGCAGGCCGTCACGGTCGGCATACAACGGTAGTACTTCGGTGGTGAAGCGCATCGTGTCGATCCCGCCGAGGACGGTGCGATTCGACAGGGCGGTTTGCTTGTGGCCAGGTCCGTCGTCGTACTGCTCGATCGGTAGGTCGAGATCCAGGAGGATGTCACGCTCGCGCTCGAGATCTCGGTAGGACGCACCACCGCCTCGCGGGTCGAGTGGTGCGCGCATTTCGTGGTCGCCGACTGTGTAGGCCCATTCCCAGTCGACGGTGAGGTTGTGGCCTTCGCCGTAGCTCGCGAGCAGTGCCAGTGTCGGTTCGGATACCACTGGGGGAGTGAAGCTTCCGTTGGACGACAGGATCGTCGCTTGGCGTTGTAGCGCGGGGAAGTACTCGGTGACGAAGCGATCCTTCTCGGATGCCGGAATTTCGAGTCCGTGCGATTCGACGACCATCTGCTGCAGGTGCCGTGCGACCGGCTTTGTCAGTTTCGCCAATCGCACGCGGTTGGCATGGTCGGTGGTGAAAACCCCGTGCGCTGTCTCGCCGATGAATGCGATGGCCAGCGAGCTCACAGGTTCGTCGTCGATCCGCACCACCGGCACCACAATCAAGTCGCCGGACGCGGTTTCGGTGACGTCGAGGCAGAACTCGGCCTCGCCGTAGGGTTTCGGCCCGATGTCGCGTCGACCGTTGATGAGTTTGATGCCGCGTCGCACGGCCTCGTCGAGCAGCGGCCAGAGTCGCGGACTGTCGAACAGGGCGAGGTCGAAGTCCTTCTCCTCGTGGCGGTAGTACGACACGCGACCGGTCTGCGACTGAAACACCGCGTAGAACTCGCGAAGCAGCCGGATTTGGTCGTGGGGATGCCCGGATGCTGCATGCATCTGGCTCACGGACGTCCACGTCAAGCCGCCGCTAATCCACCCTTTGCTGCCCGGCTTCACGGGTTTGATCCGAAGGGTGGGACGCGCTTTCGACGCCGCGGTCGGTGGCGGCGGGGTCAGCGTCAGTTCGATGGCGAGCTGATTGGTCGCGGTGTGGACCTCGTTGGATTTCGGCGTCGCGGTCGGCAGCAGGGCCGACAGCGATTGCTCCCACGTCGGTTTGGGCGGCGGGGCCACAGGCTGCGGTTTGGGTTCGCGATTCTGCGGCATCGCGGCGATAACGAGCGCGACCACATGCTTGCAATCGAATTCGACCGGGCACGTGCAGTTGCCTTCGACGAATCCGCCGCCGTGCTCCAAGTCGAACAAGGCCGTGGCCTCGTAGTAATCGCCGACGCTGCCTTCGATGATTCCGTCGAGCGCCTGGTCCTTCGGATACCACCTCATCTGCCGCACCTCGTGCAGCTTCGCGTGCATCATCCCCCGAGCAAACGTCGCCGGCCCGACCGATTCCTCCAAATCGGCCAGGTCGTCGTACGTGAATGCGTTTCCCACCATGACGTGACCGTAATGGCAGGCTCCGACACATTCGGGAGCGGCACGCATGCGCCGGAGAAGTTGGTAACCGAGTGAATTCGAGTGTTTCGATGGGTTGGAGGGACTGAACGTTAAGCTTGCGATCGCAGGCTTAGTGGGCAAAAGCCTCACGTTTTGAAGGCTGGCGGTCGTTAAGCTTTAGCTCGCGAGCCTAAGGGGATGACGATGGCGAAACCTCGACGCCGTGACCGTGGCCGATCGGACGCGATATCCGATCGCTTCGCCGCGCGGCGATACCAGCTCGGCTTGACGCAATTGGAGCTGGCGGATCTGGCGGGGGTCTCGCGGTCGAGCGTCCAAGCGATCGAAGCGGGCAAACGCTCCGTTCAGTTCGATGTCGTCGTCGCGGTCGCCGATGCACTCGGCTGCGATCTCGTGCTGACCACCAAAGCCGGCGCCGCCGTCACCGTTTGACGGCGACCCGTGTTATTACTTCCCATCCATCGCCCCCGCGCGGTCGGCGTCGGAGAAGCCTTCGACCTTCGTGCCCCGAGGTGCGGCCCGCTTGCGACTGGTGTAACTCGCTGCCGCGGCGAAGGCGTTCGTCACGCCCGCGGGTGACGGCGCATAGGTGATCGAGTTGGTCGACTTGAAGCCCATCTGCTCACCGATCGCGACCGCGTCGATGTTCGCGCCGAGGAACAGGTAGTCCCAGGCGAATTCGCTTTCCTGCCTGGTGATTACCTCTTTGACGGCCTGATGTGTCCAGTCCTTGCTGGCGTTTTCGTGGCCGTCGGTGAGGACGACGACGATCACCTGACCGGGCCGCTCGTGCTCCGGTTTCGCGGCGAGCTCTTCGCCGATTTCGGTTGTGAGACGGCCGATTCCGTCGTACAACGCAGTCACGCCACGAGGCTGGAGGTCGAGCGGCGGGACGTCGGCGATCGGCTTGTTGGAGTACACGCGCTCGTAGTGGTCGTCGAATTGCGCGAGCGTCATCGTCACCGAACCGGGCTGTTCCCGCTGCTTCGCGATGTAGGCGTCGAAGCCGCCCTGGGTGTCGCCTTTGATCGAATGCATCGAGCCGGAACGGTCCAGCAGCACGGCAATAAGGGTGAGGTCGGGGTTCGTCATCTGCGGCTCCTTGGCGTCGGGGTTATAACTCCACAGTGCCTGCACGCCGAGCCGACTGCCACCTATTCGATCAGTTCGTCCCGCACTCGCATCAGGACGAAGCCGAGGCGATTCTGGCCAGGCCACTGGGACGGCGTCGCGAGTCGCTCGTCGTCGGCGGCAATGCCTGCGCCCCAAACGGAATCGGTCGGACTCGCCTCGACGAGGACGTTCTTTCCCGTCGACGTCAGGTAGTCGCCGAGCGCGCCGACCTGGCTGAACTTGGCGAGGTTGGCCTTGTAGACGACGTCAACGCTGATGCGCGTCCACTCGTCGCGGTCGAAGCCGGTGACTTTGCGTCCCAACTTCTTGATCTTCGACGGATTCTTGGCGCCGAGGATGATCTCGGCCTTGTCCTCGTCGCCGAACGTAGCTGCCTTCTGCCACATCATGTATTGCTCGGCGGAGGTGAAGTTGTGGTCGTCGAGAGTGAAGTTCGAGATGTACCACTGGCTCAAGCACTCGGGCCCGACGACGCCCGTCTCCGACGGCTTCGCATTCCAGAAGGGCACCATGACGAGTTGGACGCCCTCGGCTTCGGCATCGCAGAGTTCGCGGTAGTCACTACTCGGATCGACCATCAGGCAAGGTTACGGGGCGGTGGACAACAATCGTGCCAACGACCATCGGGAAGAAGTGACATGA
Source organism: Antrihabitans spumae (assembly GCF_043944905.1). NCBI lineage: Bacteria > Bacillati > Actinomycetota > Actinomycetes > Mycobacteriales > Nocardiaceae > Antrihabitans > Antrihabitans spumae. Next base: position 12,963 of record NZ_JBIMSN010000022.1, on the reverse strand, counting down.
CCAAGTGGGCTCTACTCGGCTGTGCGATCGTGAGCGAGGTGACGGCATCGCTCTCGTTGAAAGCCGCACTCGACCAACCGGCCTGGTACGTGGTCGTCGCGACCGGCTACATCGCGTCGTTTGTGCTGCTCTCGTTTGTTCTCAAGGCGGGGCTTCCGCTCGGAGTCGCATACGGCATCTGGGGTGCGCTCGGCGTCGCGTTGACGGCGATCATGTCGGCCATCATCTTCGGCGAACCACTGACGGCGGTGATGGGATTCGGCTTGGTCCTGATCATCGGCGGGGTGCTGTGCGTCGAGATCGGATCGCAAAAGGCACAGGAGGTCGGCAGCCGATGGCCTGGCTCTTTCTGATCGGCGCGATCGTCAGCGAAGTTGCCGGCACGTTGTCTCTGCGCGCAGCCGTGGGTGGACGCAAGCTCTGGTACGTCGTTGTCGGCGTCGGTTACCTGATCGCGTTTGTGCTGCTGTCGCTCGCTCTGAGTGAAGGCCTGGCCCTCGGCGTCGCGTACGGGATCTGGGCGGCGGTCGGTGTCGCGTTGACGGCGGTGCTCAGCAAATTCATCTTCGACGAGCCGTTCACGGTGCTGATGGCGGGTGGGATCGCGCTCATCGCAGGTGGGGTGCTGCTCGTCGAGCTTGGTCATTAGTGGCCGTGACCCGGCGCGACCGGTGTCGGTAGGTTGGACGATGATGCCGGGATGAGTAGCGGGGTGTACGAGCGATTGGCCGACGCTGTCGGTCGGGCGAAAGCTGGGTCGCCGCTCACCGCCGTGACGGTTGTCGTACCCAGCGTCGGCGCAGGTCGGGACGTGTTGCACTACCTCGCCCGCCGCGACGGAGTGGCCAATACTCGGGTGCTGACGGTGGGGCAGGTCGTCGAACGACTGGCGGGTCCGGCGTTGTTGCCGCGACTGCCCCTGCCGTATCCGTTGCTCGAAGCCGCGATCCAGCGGGTGCTCTGTGATGAGCCTGGTGTGTTTGCCGAGGTCGCGGATCAGCCTGTCACCGCGCAGGCGCTTGCGGGTGCGTCGTGGACGTTGTCGTCGTTTGCCGATCCCGTCTTGGCGGATGCGTCGCCTATGGTGGCGGACCTGCTCAGGATTCATCGCGTTGCGACGCGGGCACATTCGGCGCGCTACTTCCAGCAGTGGGAGGCGTATGCCGCGGCTCTCGGTCGGTTGGGGGAGCTCGGGTCGGTCCTCGTGTTTTTGCCTGGCGAATCCGATTCGGCCGCAGCGGCTTTTGTTGCCGAACTCCGCGCTGTGGGCGAGACGATTGCCGACGAGGGTGACGTATTCGGCACGATGGTTGTGCATGCATCCGATGCCGACGACGAGGTTCGCTCGGTCGCGCGTTTGGTGCGCTCGTATCTGTCGGCCGGGACGCCGGGGCATCGCATCGGCGTCTTCTACGGCGGCGACGACCCGTACCTGCAACTGATTCACGAACACTTCGGTCGGGCGGGATTGGAGTTCGCTGCGCCGCAATGTCACTCGCTGATCGATCGCCCGGTCGCGCGGTCGCTGTTGCGAATCCTGAAGCTCGACACCGATGTGATGCCGCGTCGCGAGTTGCTCGCGATCCTGTCCGAGCGGGCCGTGCGGTGGAACGACGTGGACGGCGAGAGGCTCTCGCAGATCCGAATCGAGCGGCTGACGCGAACCGCGGTTCCGATTGTCGGCGGGGCTGATTGGGATCGGCTGGGTGAGCTCAAGCCCGACGCGTACTACGCCGGGACGGCTGCGACGTTATCCGATCTGGTGACGTCGCTGCAGCGTGATCTGCGGTCGCTCAGCGGGGTGACGAATTGGCAGGACGCGTCCGATCAGCTTGTGGCGCTGCTCGATCGGTACTTCGATACGCCGTTCGCAGTCGATCTGGCATTGGTGCGGACGATGGCCGCCGGTCTCGGTGAGATGGAGGGGATTGCCCCGGCACCGACGCCTCGCGGGATCGCCGAAGCGATGGCGGTTCGGGTTCGGACGCACAACGAGCAGGTCGGGGTGTTGGGTGCCGGGGTGTCGGTTGGTCCCATTGCGGCGGGGGTAGGTCGGGACCTCGACGTGTGCATCGTGATCGGAGCTGCCGAGGGCATCGTGCCCGCAGCGCGACGCGAAGATCCCTTGCTGCCAAGCGAACTCGCGGTACGAACGTTGGCCGACGAGATCGAGCAACAGCGTCGACGTCTGATGCTCACCCTCGCTGGTGGTGCGCGGCATCGGGTGGTGACGTTCCCGCGCGGGAGTCTGCGCGGCGGGGCGGAGAAGGTGCCGTCACGGTGGTTGATGCCGACGCTCGATGCACTGGCCGGAAAGTTGGTCGGTGTGACGTCGTGGCAGGCGGATACGGCCAACGCTGTCACGGTTGTGTGCATCGAATCCTTCGATGCAGCAGCGCAATACGCGGACGAACGAATCGGGGCAAGTACGGCCACTGAGACGGAGTGGCGGCTGCGCGCACTTGCCGGCGTGCCCGCCTCGGAGCGGCAGACTCTGTTGGACGACGACGTGGTGCGCAACGGCATGCTGGCGCGATCCGACCGGTTGAACGGCAGGTTCACGCGATTCAACGGAAACCTCTCTGGTGTAAGCGATTTGGTGCGATTCTTCGACAGGCCGGTTCCGCCGACGCGGCTTCAGGACTGGATCGTTAGCCCGTATCGGTTTTTTGTGCAGAATTTGCTCGACGTCAGGGTGCTTGACGATCCTGAGGTCTCGACCACCATGGATCCCCTCACGCGAGGAACGCTCGTGCACCGTGTGCTGGAACTGTATGTGCAGGAATGCATGGACGGCGCGCGGCGGTCGTTGGATCGTCTGCTCGACATTGCCGAAGACGTATTGAGCGCTGCGCGCTTCGGCGCGCCGGGTTGGTTGCCGCAATTGTGGGAGAAGGACAGCGGCGTGATCAGGCGTGATTTGCTCGAGTGGTACGCGCACGACAATCGCGAGCATCTAGAGGGCTGGACTCCGATCAGTGTGGAGCGCGAATTCGGTGACGATCCCGATGAGGTCGAGCTCGATCTGCCTGGCGGTCGAATTCGTTTCTCGGGCACGGTCGATCGCATCGACAAGCACCGCGACGGTCGCCTGCGGGTGACCGACTACAAAACTGGAAAGGCTGACTACTACCGCGCGCAGACCGGTGATTCGCCTACCGTCGGCGGGACCAACTTTCAGCTCCCGGTGTACGGGCTATTTGCGCGGACGCTCTCCGAAGATGTCGAGGCGCGGTATTGGTTCGTGAGCACGAAGGGTCAGTTTGCTGAGATCGGCTATCCCGTAACCGATTCCGTGATCGACGATTTGCGCGACGGCGTCGGTGTTGTGCACCGCGCGATCTCGGCCGGCTACTTCCCGCCGAGGCCGCCCGAGCAGACGATCTGGACGGACGAGTTGCTGGAACTGTTGGGTCGACCGGGACTCGAACGAGCGTGGGTCGCGCTCGAGAATGTGCCGGAGTTGGCCGAGTTCGTTGCGATCTATTCGGGAGATGGGTCATGACGGAGCTTGTCGATCTGGAGGGTCGGCGTCGGATCGAAACAGACACCGCGTCAACGCTGTTCGTCGAAGCCGGTGCGGGTAGCGGTAAGACGCATTCGTTGGTCGAACGGATCTGTCACCTCGTCCTGGTCGACGGCATCGAGCTGGATCGGATCGCTGCCATCACGTTCACCGAGAAGGCGGCTGCTGAGCTTCGGGAGCGGGTTCGGGCGTCGTTGGGCGCTGCAGCAGCGTCTCCTGTGCGAGACGCTGCGTTGATCCAGGTCGATACAGCCGCGATTGGAACGCTGCATGCCTTCGCTGCGCGGATCGTTGGTGAGCATCCACTCGAAGCTGGCGTGCCGCCAAGGATTTCGGTGGTTGATGCGATGGGCTCGCAACTGTCGTTCGAGCGTCGGTGGCGGCGGATGCGGGCGGATCTGTTCTCGGATGCGAAGAATGCGCCCCCTGGCTTGGCCGACGCGATGCGTGTGGTGATCAGTGCGGGTGCGTCGCTGGATCAAGTCCGCGATCTGGCTGATTCGCTGGATAGGCATTGGGACCGACTCATTGTCAGACCTGTTCCGCCGATGGTGTCTCCAGACCTCGATGAGGTTCTGGGCGTTGCCGATTCGGTCTTGCAGGCGATGATCGATTGCCGCGACGTCGAGGACAAGTTGGCGCAGCAATTGGGTCAGCTGCGGTTGTGGCGGGATGACCTGTTCGATGCTCGGGGCACCGATGCGTGGCTCAGTGTTGTCATGGAATGCCCAGGACCTGGCAACGGGGGTAGGGCGGCGAACTGGGTTGGGGCGAAGGCGCGGGTCGATGCGATCAAGGGCTCGATGCGGGCGCTGCGCGACTTCGCCTTCGATGTGCGCAATCGCTATGTGGCGTCGGCGTTGGCGATCGTCGTTCATCACATGTCGCGAGTGATCGGTTCCGAAGCAGCCGAGCGTCGGCGCAGTGGCGAGCTCGAGTTTCACGATCTGTTGGTCTACGCGCGAGATGTGTTGGCGGTGCCGGGAGTTGCTGCCGCAGTGCATGGTGCGTATCAGCGGATTCTGCTCGACGAGTTCCAGGACACCGACCCCCTGCAGCTCGAAATTGCGCAGCGGATCGTCGCCGGCGCGCGGGGCAGGTTGTTCACGGTCGGCGATCCGAAGCAGTCGATCTACCGCTTCCGCCGTGCGGATATCGCGTCGTACATGGCGGCGCGGGATCGGACTCACTCGGATGACGTTGTTCGGCTCACGACCAACTTCCGGTCGACGCGGCCCGTGCTCGACTGGGTGAATGCGGTGTTCGGCAATCTTGTTGTGGCGCAGGACAGTATTCAGGCGGAGTACACGCCGCTCGATCCGGCGCCGGGTCGGCCGTCGTGGGAGTCCGGGGAGTGGGGTCCGGCGCCGTTCGTCTTCGGAGCGGTCGACGAGCCTGCGGATGGGGAGGAGTCGCTCTCTCCCGCTGCAGCGTTGCGGGCACGTGAGGCGCGTGATGTCGCGCGAGTGATTGCCACTGCGTTGACGCAGGGTTGGCAGAAAGAGTCGGGCTCGCACGGCGAGTATTCGCACACGCCGTTAACGTTGAGCGATATTTGCATCCTGATTCCTTCGCGAGCTGTGCTGCCGTTTCTGGAGAAGTCGCTCGATGCGGCGGGCATCGAATTTCGGTCCGAGGCATCGTCTCTGGTGTATTCGACGCAGGAAGTGCACGACCTGCTCACCGCGTGCCGAGCTTTGGCCAACACCGCGGATTCGGCGGCATTGGTTGCGACGTTGCGGACGTCGTTGTTCGCGTGTGGTGACGATGATCTTTTGCGGTGGAAGGCGTCCGGCGGGTGGTGGTCGGTGTTCGCGGATCCGCCTGCGGGTCTGGAGGATTCGCCCGTCGCGACTGGGTTGAGGTACTTGCGTGGGGTCTGGTTCGAGTTGGGTGTGCTGAGTCCGGGTGCGTTGCTCAGTCGGTTGGCGACGGAGCGTCGGGTGTTCGAGGTGTCGATGGATTCGCCGAGGCACCGAGATGTGTGGCGGCGGTTGCGGTTTGTGATCGATCAGGCGCATGCATGGTACGGCGAGGATCGTGGCGATCTGCGCGATTACCTCGACTGGGCTGCGACGCAAGAAGAAGAGAATGCACGCGTCGCCGAGGCGGTTCTGCCCGAGATCGGCGTCAATGCCGTCCGCATCATGACAATTCACGCGGCCAAGGGATTGCAGTTCCCGATGGTCATCGTTGCGGGAATGAGTGGTGGGTACAGGAATTCGGCAGATCCAGTGCTGTGGGCCTTGGACGGTCGAATGCATGTGAATTTGTGTAAGTCGGTGCGGTCGTTGGATTTCGGGTCTGTCGCCCAGGTGGAGCGTGCGCACTCGGAAGCTGAGCGGGTCCGGCTGCTGTATGTGGCATGTACGCGGGCGGAGAGTTTTCTCGCCGTCTCCGGGTATCAGCCATCCGGGAATGGGTGGGGGAAGATCGTTTCCGATGGCGTCGTCGGTGTGCCCTGTGCTGCACCGACGTTGGTCGATCCGGTGCGCGTCGAAGATGGTGCGTCCTTCAGCGCAGAGCTGATTGCATGGGATGAGTGGGTGGCGGAGTCTTTATCTGTTGCTGCGCTCTCCGCCGTCCCGGCCTCGGTCTCGGCGACGGCTGTTGCGCACCAGGGCACGGCGTTGGGTGTCGATGTCTTCAGTGAGTACGAGCGGGCGCGGGTCCTCGTCACCGCGGACTGGATCGAGGTCGTCGCGCCGGCTCAGGGTTCCGTCGAGAGTGGTGCGGCGTTGGGTGTTGCGTTGCATGCGGTGTTGGAGACGGGGCTGGCGTTGGGTGAGGGGTTCGATGCGGTGGCGCGTGCGGCGGGGGAGCGGGCGGGGTTGGTGGATGTGAAGCGGTTTGTGAAGTTGGCGCGGTCGGCGGTGGAGGCTGAGCCGGTGAAACGTGCTGTGGCTCGGGAGCATTGGCAGGAGCTGCAGTTGGCGGGGGTGTCGCCGGATGGAGGGTCCGTAGTCGAGGGGGTTGCGGATCTGGTGTATCGGGAGGATGACGGGTCGCTGGTGGTGGTCGATTACAAGACCGACGTGGGCGTGACGCCGGTGACGTTGGAGCAGTATTGGGCGCAGTTGTCGGTGTATGCGGCCTTGCTGAAGCAGGTCGCGGGGGAACGGGTGAGTGCCGTTGTGCTGGTGTTCTGCCGGCCGAAGGGTGCGCAGGTTTTGCGAAGGGTAGTTCCGAGCTAGTCGCGATTGAAGGAGCAGACATGCTGATCGACCTGAGTGGAAAGACGGCGTTGGTGACGGGGTCGACGCAGGGGATCGGGTTCGCGATTGCGAAGGGGCTGGCGGCTTCTGGTGCGCGGGTGGGTCTGAATGGTCGGACGAAGTCGCGGGTCGAGGAGGCGGCTGCTGAGTTGCGGGCTTTGGTTTTTGGTGCAGACGTTGTCGTCGTTGACGCCGATGTCTCGACGGCGGAGGGTGCTGATCGTGCGGTAGAGCTGCTGCCTGATGTCGATATCTTGGTCAACAATCTTGGGATCTTCGGTACGGCCGATCCTTTGACCATTTCCGACGAAGAGTGGCAGAAGTTTCGAGGTGAATGTGCTTGCGGCGGTGCGTTTGACGCGGTTGTATCTGCCGCGGATGACCGAACGTGGTTGGGGGAGAGTGCAGTACACAGCGAGTGATTCGGCGATCGTGATCCCGGCGGAGATGATTCACTATGGAGTCTCGAAGACTGCGTTGCTTGGTGTGTCGCGCGGGTTCGCGAAAGTTGCTGCGGGGACGGGAGTCACGGTGAACTCCGTGATTGCGGGTCCGACGCATACGGGCGGTGTGGAGGACTTCGTCTATGAGTTGGTGGACAAGGAGTTGGATTGGGATGCGGCGCAGCGGGAGTTCATGAGGTTGCATCGGCCGCAGTCGTTGATCCAGCGCCTGATCGAGCCGGAAGAGATTGCGAACATGGTGGTGTACCTGGCTTCGGAGTTGGCCTCCGCGACGACGGGTGGGGCAATCCGAGTAGACGGCGGATATGTGGATGGGATTTTGCCGTAGCCGGTTGTCGTTACGATCTGCGAGGATGCGCTAGATCGGCGGTTTCGTGAGACATGTTGGACAAATAAAGGTCACGTCAGGGAAATCGCTTGAGCATATTTCTCCACCAGATGTCCCTGCACACAAATTTAGATCGGCCGATCAAGCGTGTCCGCGCCCATGCCTGTGAAACTTAAGTTCTTTCGGGGTGAACTCTCGCGCGCTGAACCAAGAAGCGCAAGTCTCGCACAGACGTCCTGAGCGATATGAGGAGCAACGAGGTTCGGACGAAGGGCCTTGGCTTGTGGCGGATACGCGCGCTAGTGGTCGGGGGATCGCCCTAGTCAACAACGCGCAGCTATCGGACCAGCCCTTGCGTGCATGGGAGCCGAGGATGACTCTAATGTCTCGATAGATACTGCACAGCGTGATCAGGAGCGCAGTCTGGCAGCTTGGAACACGCATTCGTCGTGCTGCCGAAGTGCACCGAACAACGGCCGTTGCTTCGCCCTACAGCGTTGATCGTCGTGATTGCGCCAATTTAACAACGTGGGTCGGCGACGGGCAGAACTTAATTCCGCTTCTAGACTCGACCCGTCCTTCAGCCCGACTCTTCCGCGGAGACATCGGTAGAGCGGCATAACGGTCTTGGCACTCCATCAACGAACCTAGAATGCGCCTCCAGCGGTGGATCGACAGTCCAAATTCCGGGGCCGGCGTGAAGAAAGGTGACTGTGCCGCCGCAGGACTCACCGCGTCGGCGTCCTGCTGACACCTTCTGCGATAAGTGAACGGGGGCATGTTCGAGCGCGACAGCGCATCTCCTGGACAACTGGGTGCAGCAAATGTGTGTATCCGCACTGCTTCCTCGAACGCCCGCCACTACCTCAGGCTGAGGATTGCCAAAAGAGTTTCGACCGAGAGATATCACCGTGACCTTCGGGTCAACAGCCGCAGTCAGTTTTCGCGCGAACTCTGCGGTATTTGGGCCTGCTTTACCTCCATGATGCGGGAACACCACAACCGCTGATTTCAGTGGCCTATTTCTTTGTAATAGGCGGGTGAGGCATTCGTCGTCAATATCCGCCGGGAGAAGTACTTCACCGATTCCATCTACGGTTATTCTAACAACGCCCGATGTGTTGTTAACATTATTTGGTACAAGAACTTCGGAATAGTAGGGAGACAATATCTCGATAGAGGTTCGCGAGCCTACAATGACTTGATCTAAGCGATCGGCGAGCAGTGGCCCGAGAACGGTCTGGTGTCTTTCTCTTCGCTGTTCGAGGTGTTCAACGAGCGAACCCCAGGTATGGGTTCCTTTTTGCTGCGAAGGATTCACAAGCACCGTGTGCACGATCAGATCCGGTAGAGCTCGCAATGCCAACCGTAATCCACGAATGTGGTCGCAGTCGGCGTGCGATATGAGTATCGTATCGATAAACTGGAAATCTTCTTCTCGAAGGTACTCCAGAAGGGTTGGCCCGGTTCCGCCATCGATAATTGTTGGGCGGCCATCGTCCTCAACCACCGAACAATTGCCATGGCCGACGTCAAGGATGGTTACTGAAACCATGGTTCAGTCCCGTTGATAGCCGGCGCGGCCCGGGGAACGCAACCAATCAATGTCGAGGTAGTCGCGTCCTTTTCTAACCTGCTCATTCGAAACTTCGAACTCCTTAAGTTGCAGATCCTCTGGTGTCTCCGCGACAACGTTGCCAACAGCCCACATAGTCAATGGCAGCCGCGATGATTGGAGTAATCTTCGAATGCTAGGCGTGAACTGAGTAGTGCGGACTGTAATCGAGTCCTCCATCAGATCTGGCACCGCAACTGTTGCCCGATCGTCAGTAATACTCTCGATGACAACTTGAATCCGCTCTCTCTGCGGCTCGACTAAATCAAGATCTAACTCGCTCCTGGCTTCGCATACCCCAGCATCCACTAGCTTTTTCACAATCCACCCCGATGATCCGATCTTACTTACAATTCCCAAGTAGTTGTCATAGTGAAGATCGCTAGGCCGATCGTCACTTTGTTGCGCAGTGATGATGAGAATGGGGGTATGGCGATTGAGGTCACCCAGCCGGCCTTCACAGATGTCTTCTACGAGTCGACGTCCAACTTCAGGGGATGGCGCAACGCCAGGCGAATTCGGAATATTAAGGTCAACTATTATTGCGTTGAGCAGGCTGTCTTCAATCACTGCTGACGCATATCGCCGCGTGGACGCTCCGTGGACGTTCGCACCGCGGTATTCGAGCTCAGCCGTGAGCCCTTCGACCGTTTTCGGAGTATCTTCGACAATCAGGATCTCGGACTCTGGCGTGTGAATTAAACTACCGCTAGTCATCTTTCTCCTGCTGCCTGCTGAAGTGATTGGCGTCCGTGAGGACTGACAGGTACCGATTGGGGACCTGCGACGAGATCTCTCCGGAATCGAATCTCAAACGTCGTGTGCCAGCCCTCAAGGTTGGCGTTGCGTACAGGATCATCCAACGTGCCCACGGATCTGCACCCGACTGAGCCATTGTGAGCTCCCATTATTGTTCGGACAAGGTACAGTCCAAGGCCCATCCCAGGCAGTGATTTTAGTCGATCGTCTACTTGTCCGCGGACGAAAGGAAGAAAGATCTTGGACTGTAGATCGGGCGGGATGCCTACCCCCCAGTTCTCGATTGTCACTGCCAGCGTTCGGTGATCAATCGTTCGACCGGACACTGTGACCACCATCGGTTCCGGCGGATACCTTGGCAGCGAATACTTGACCGCATTGCGTAAAAGGTTCATCGCCGCTTGCAGTACGAATCCTTCGTCACACACAACAATCGGTAGCCTTGCCATTGAATCAGTCACGTGAATTTCGAACCGAGGTCGACGGGCGGACTCAAGCGTGGTTGTATGCTGATATCCCCGTGTTTCGGATGCTATTTGGTCTTTGGCCCTTGAGAATATATCGCTTAAATCCGTGCTCCGAAAGTACATCTTCAGTATCCCGGAACCCATGGACGCGAGTATGGGCGCGATCGCCATCACCCGATCAAGGTCGTCTCGATTCTTTTGAATGACTTGGTATGTTTTTCGTGAGTCTCGAAACATCTGATCGGCCAGCTTTTTATCGACATCGCGAATGCGCGCTGCGGTATTCATGGAATCAAGGGTCACTTTTATGGCCGAATCACCAAGTATGGTGAATGGCGTACCGATCTCATGTCCTATGTAACCCAACGCCTTCCTCGCGCCGTCTTCCGAGATATACGTCGTCATTCCGTCGATCGAAGTTGTCAGAAGGTCGCAATACGCCTGGAGCAACTCAAGTTCGCCAAGCGCTGCTAGCACAAAATCTTTCTGCCAAACTACAGTGGTAAGAAGGACGCCTGTCGTGTCGCCTGTATCCGACTTGACCCATAGAAATTCCGAGTTTTTCGGAAGGCCCGTAAGCCCTTCAGTCGGGACGCGGCGAGACTGAATGTAGTCACCTATCGCCTGCGTATTTTCGGTCGGAGTGCTCTCGTTCTCATCGCGGATCTCTGCAATTTTCTGCAATGTCTCGGAGACTATCGGTTGGAGTTCGAAAATACCAGATCTATGCACGAAAGTGGGATCGGTCGTTCCAGAAGTGCTAGCGACGTATAGAAAATCATTTGCTAGCTCCTGGCTGGCGGCTAATTCTACGTAGTGCGCAGACACTGTAGGTTCGTGTATATTTCGCACGGTCGACCGCGCAATATCGCGAAGTGATGTAATTCGGCGGTCCGCGATTTCCAAGTCGATCGTCGCTTGAAGCTCAGCGTTCAGCGTATCGAGAATTCTTCGGCGACGCCTGAGAAACGGAAGGGCGGGATGATCGGAGCGATTTATAAAACGAAGTAAATACCGCTCCTGGCGTCGACCGGCGACGGAATAAAGAACCGTCGTCGGGTCCGCGCCGGACACTTCACGATGCTGAGCCTTCGATTCCGGCTGGATCCACTTTTGCTTTACCTTGGCGAGGTGTTCTAGATTTGCCACGTATCTGATCGAATCGCGCGACCAGCTTCGTCCTGTCAGATACGACGAGCCTGCTTCGTATATTGGCTCTTGGATCTCGACAACAGTGGGGTTGGAGCCCGGAGCGGGCGAGTAGTACTCGATCATCTTCGGTAGCCGATTCGTTCTCCACTCGTATCGAAATACCGCTCCGAAGGAAGCGTCGATTCTGCTCATGATTTCTCGGCAGCCTCGGCGAACTGTCTCGTCTGGATCGCCAGACTCCACCTTTAAAGGACGTGATTTGTCGGAGCGATTGTCCGGATGAGCCCCAAGTCGAAGACCCTGTAGGCGAAGCGCCTCGCGGTCGGACGAATCTAGATCGAGCGGATCTCCTTGCCAATCCGCCGCAATGAGTCCAATGGGTTGGCCGTCCCGGACAATTGGTACGTCTAGCCATGCCTGCTCTTTACGGTGAAGCTTTCTAACCCAGCCGACACTGTCCGGAAACTGTCGAGTGAACGCTTCGGACTCAGTAACCACGACTGAAATTCCATTTCCAACGAGATACAACGCCGTTTCGCGCCACGGGATCGTGTAGCCAGTGTGCAGATAGGGTCGTTGCTCAGCCGGGTCCAAGAAAGAGACTAAGACCGCAAGATCCTCGAACCCGTCGACTAGCTCCCCAGAAGGCACACTAAAATCGATCTCATAGAATCTCGCGCCTGCGAACCCGGAATCGATCAGATCGCGAAGAAACTCCCGAACCGCCTCTTCTCTTGGCGTTCCGGGATCGTGAGCCTCGCGCAGTATCAGTCGTATGGCCAGAGGATACCCGATGTGATCTATCGCGCTGCCTCTACATGAACTCGGCCCAAGCGATGCCTTCGATCGGTTTCACAAGGGTTGGCGGCCAGATAGGCGCGGTGTTTGTCTTGGCGTGACCGGGCCGTGCAGAAGCGATGCTTACTGATCAAGCCGGACTTGCCCACACCCGACTGGCGTAGCTCGGTTGATGTGGCGGCCGCTACCGGTCGAGCTTTCGGCGATGCCGGCGACCTATGTCAACTCGCCGCAAGCTCCATCACTGCCCGTTTGCCATCAGCCAGTCGTGGAGTCCTGCGCGACGTGACGGAGCGTTCATGCAACGTTCGGGAAGTGTGGAAATGGTTTGGAGGTTCAAACTGTTTTTGAAAGGATGGGGTGCCCGTAGCGGGACGCCTCGCGGAAGCACTCTGGGGCAGTTCCAAGCGGTGCGGAATCGCTAGAACTGATTCGCCGGACCGGGTGTCAGCAGCGAGCAGCCTTTGCAGTTCCTTCGTGAAGCTGAACCTCAAGTCCGCATAAAGCAGAATTGTGCTCGCTCGACGCGGGGACGATTGCTTCTACCACGTTCAGTAACGCATGTCGCACTAGCCTGCCGCTTTCACGGTAATTCCTTCGGAGTTGGTGTCGTACATGAAGAAAGGTGCTATGAGCTGG